>JANOSS010000189.1:0-47979 GCA_031415995.1 Caulobacter sp.
CCTTGGGAGCAGAACGATGGCGCGTCCTTGCGCAAGCCGGAAGGCGTCTTCATCGGTCACGGCCAGCGCCGGGATGTCGTCCAGCGCGGTCTCGACCGGAAGCAATGCCTCCGACAGGCGGGCCTCATAGCTCAAATTCTCGAGAGTTTCCAGCGATATCGCCGTCGCCTCGGTGAACCGCCCTACCCGCGTGCGGCGCAGCTGGTCGACATGGCCGCAGGTTCCCAGCCGGGCGGCCAGATCGCGGACCACGGCCCGCACATAGGTGCCCTTGCCGCACTCCATCTCCAGAACGACGTGATCGACGTCAGGAGCCTCCAGCACGCTCAAGCTGTGGATCATCACCTTGCGCGTCGCCAGCTCGAACTCGACCCCGTCGCGGGCCAGGTCATAGGCGCGCTCGCCGTCGACCTTGATGGCCGAATAGTTGGGCGGGATCTGGTCGACCTCGCCGACGAACTCGGACAGCACGGCCTCGACCTGCTCGCGGGTCGGGCGAACGTCGGACGTGCCGGTCGTCTCGCCTTCGCGGTCCAGGGTGGTGGTGTTGCGGCCCCACTGGATGGTGAAGCGATAGGCCTTGTCGGCGTCGACCAGGAACGGGACGGTCTTGGTCGCTTCGCCCAGGGCGATGGGCAGGATGCCGGTGGCCAGCGGGTCCAGCGTGCCGGCATGGCCCGCCTTCTGGGCGTTGAATGCGCGGCGCACGCGGGTCACCGCGCTGGTCGAGGTCAGGTCATAGGGCTTGTCCAGGCACAGCCAGCCCGAGACGGGATCGCCCTTCTTGCGGCGGGCCATCAGGCGTTCTCGTCGTCGACCACATCGGCAAGGCGGCGCAGATCCTGCTGGACCACCGGGTTGTCGAACAGGCGATTCATATAGGCGGCCGAGTTGAAGCTCTCGTCGTGTATGAACTTCAGGTCGGGCGTAAACTTCATGTCGATGGTCTTGCCCAGCCGGCCGCGCAGGAACTTGGCCACGCGGTTGAGGCCCGCCACCACCACTTCGGGGCTGCCCAGCTCGACGGCGATCCGCGACGGCGAGGAGGCCTCGCGCTCGATCCGGGGCGCGATGCCGGCCCCCAGGGGCTCGACGAAACAGACCGCGTGGCGCAGGTCCGGGGTCAGCCGCACTTCGGTCACCGTCACCGAGATATTGATCAGGGCCGGGTCCTGCAGGTCTTCGTGGCGCAGGATCTCGACCAGGGCATGGCGGATCAGCTCGCCGGCCCGCAGCTGGCGTTGCGACGGCCCCGTGGAGGCCGGCTTGGGAGTAGTCTTGTCGGTATGGCGCTTCATGGCGCGGTGTCCTCAAGGCCCGGCCGGCGGATCGAACACCGGAGCGCGGGGGAAAATCAAGGCGCGGTGTCTAGGCTTGTGGGGGCGGAAAGTCCAGTGCGGCGGTGATCCTCCCCCTCCGGGGGAGGTGGCCCGGAGGGCCGGAGGGGGCAGATCCGCCTAGGCCGAGATGGCCCCCTCAGTCGCGGAGTTTATCCTCGGGCCGGTGTTAGGGGACACATGGTCTCGCAGTGCCGGGACCACCCTTGATCCAGAAAAATGGCATGGGACAAACCCTTGCTCCGTAAGGGGTTGAGGCCGTGTCACACTCAAAAAACGGCCTCGGGGCGTTGTCTCGGGAAAACGGCCGAAACGGCGTTTTCGGGGCATATTAGACAGTCAGTTTCGCAGTCGTCGATATACGTTTCAACGGCCTTCCAGGCGGCTGTCATCGGTGTTCCGAGCCTAGCCCTGGAACGCCCGTGCCCTAAGGGTTTTAACGCCCTGGAACGCGCTGAAATCTCACGTGGAAGCAGCCGCGGAAGTGGCCTGGGCTGGGCGCAAATGGACGGTCTAGCCTGGAACGGAACATGCGACTGAGCTTCCAGGCTGAGTTTTCCGTTCCACCTTCTCCGCAAAGCCAAGCGCGGTAAGGGAAATGACGCTGAGCCGACCTGAGGACTTACGACCTAGAACATGGAACGACCTGGCGCTCAATTTTGGTCGAAGAGCGATTTTGAGAGCAACTCGTATACCGGCTTCGGCTTGACGGGCGAGGCCGAAATCACGGCCAGGACCTCGCCGATCATCATGGGGCCATCACTGACGGATATGGGCACACTGTCAGGCTGGTCGTCTATCAATGCATATTCTACCGAACCACCACCGACTAGTGTTACTGCAGCATATCGGCGGATCTGATTAACGCCGGCTAAAGAATAGACGTATGCCCGACCATCAGCCGGCGCAAATGTGGGCTTACAGATAAGCAGATCACCGGCATTGGCGACAGAGGATAAGTTGCCGTCAACTTGTCGCGTCAGCCAAAGTTTTTCCGGTTTCACATCGAATGGCGCTATCCAATCCGACAAAATCGGAAAAGTCGCTTCATGTACATAGTTTGAGAGATGCAGCGCATGATGCGCCGTCTCAAGATCGTAAAATGTAATAAATCTGCACCCGAATGACTCGGGCTGAAACATAGTTTCGCCACGCAAGGGCTCGCGGGGAAGCTCTTCTAGCCCGGTCATGGGGCCGATATTGGCAATTAGCCAATCGTGCCTCACGCCAAGTTTAGAGGCCAGTGTCAAAGACTGAAGAAACTTGGGCTGAGTGCCGCGAAGGTAGTTCCGTATTGTAGGGTCTGGAATGCCAGTTTCTTTGGCAAGCCACGAGACGGCCCGGCCGTTTAGCGCCATGCGCAAGCGCGCAGCGAGCGTGCCGCTTTCTGATTGACTAACGTCGTTAGAACCTACAGGATCGTGCTTATTATAGCGGGTCATGGGTAAATTCTAATGATGCATCACTTTCGCGACCAAGAGGACATCAAGGCGGAGCTTCGCCGCCGTGGGCACAACTCGATTTCACTCGGAAAGGTCCATGGGGTCGCACCCAGCGTGATCCGCATGGCGTTCATCAGTCCATCCAGGAAGGGCGAGATCATCATCGCTAAGGCTCTCCGCATGAAGCCGTGGGAGGTTTGGCCGGATCGCTGGAACCCGGACGGTTCACGCATCAACAAACGTCATATGCACGCTAGCAAAGCGCCGGCGTCGATGCATCGTCAAAACGTCGCGGCCGCTTAGACATGGCCGCGCTAACTGTCTCTGATTTAACGCTTATGGCGAATGAGCCTTGCGTCTCCGACCGCAAGCTGAGCGACGCGCTTGGTTTCGAACGCCCGACACGGGTCCGCGAGCTGGTCGCTCGCCACCGTGACGAGATGGTCAGCCACGGCGATGTGTTTCACCGCAGTTTGCGGCGAAACCCCACAAACCTCAGCGCCAGCGATGGTCTGCCTCAAGCTGACGCAAAACCCTCATCGCGCGGCGGCCGTCCGGTCGTTGAATACTACCTCAACGAGGCCCAGGCGCTCCTGGTCTGCATGTTCGCCCGCACCGAGAAGGCGGCGGCGATCCGCAAACAGGTGATCGCAGTGTTTCTGGCCTGGCGCCGGGGCGAGCTGGTTGCCGCCGACGCGGCGCCCGACCGCACGGTCGAGATTTTGCAGCGCCTGGAAGCCAGGCTGAGCGCCCTTGAAAGCGCCGGCCTTCAAATGCAGAGCGTCGCCGACGACCCCGGCCCGACGGTGCTGGCGCTGACCCATGCGCGCGAGCTTTGGACCGCTGGTCACAGGCCGCGCTGGTGGCACGATCTGGAAGTTCGCCACCTGGCCCTGACGACACATAGGCAGATGAGCCTGGATCGGGCCAAAGCCCAGATCGTTGACAATCTTGGCGCTGAGCGCGCGCCGTCGCGGTCATCCCTACATCGCTTCTGGTGCCAGCTGGACCGCCTGAAAGACGCCAATCCTTCGCTGCGGATGCATTGAGCATGGCGTCGGGGGAAAAGAAGACCGCGCTCGCGCTGCCGCCTGCCCGCAGGCGACTGCTACTGGACCATATCGTTGTTCGCGACCGTTTGCGGCCACGCGATCCCACGGCGGTCGCCAATCTGGCGGTTTCCATGGCCGAGAACGGTCAGATCACTCCGGTGACGGTGCGGCCCATCCAGATGGACGGCGACGATCTCCGGTTTGAGCTGGTGGTCGGAGGCCACCGTTACGATGCGGCCCTGCTGAACGGCTGGACCCTTATCGACGCCACGATCCAGGAACTGAGCGATGCTCAGGCCCTGATGATGGAGATCGACGAGAACCTGGTTCGCCGGGATCTCACACCCTACGAACGCGCGCTTTTCATCAACGCGCGCCTGTCGGCCTGGGCAGAACTGAACCCTGGGCGGGTTGAGCGATCAGTGGGCGCTGTGACCGCGCCAAAACGCGGACGTCCCGGAAATTCGGAAAAGTTTGCCGAATTACTTGGCGACACACCTGCGACCATGGGCTTTGGCGCAGAGACAGCCGATGACCTCGGTATTTCAGAGCGCACAGTTCGAAATGCCCTGGCCGTGGCGCGCGGTCTCTCCCCCGCCGTTAAAGCCAGGGTTTCCGGCTCGCCGCTCGGCAAGAACGAGGGCCTCCTGCGCCAGATCGCGGGCGTCGCCGACCCTGCCGAGCAGCTGCGCATCGTCGAGGCCCTGACAGACGGCCGGGCGACCAAGTTCGCAGACGCCCAGATCTATGCAGCCGGTAAGACGCCGACGAAGGCACCCGAAGCCCCGGTGGATGTGTTTTTGAAGGTCGTTCAAAAGCTCTGGAAAGCGGCTCCAAAGACCCATCGCGACGCCTTCTTGCACTGGCTCAGCGGCCTGGCGTTGCCGGGTTGGACGCTCACTAAGGGCGGCGCGGATGACTAAGCGCGCCCGCGACGATCACACGCTCGACATGTTCTTGGGGGCCAAGCTGTTCCCGGTCGAAACGCCGCGCGAACTGGGCGGCGCCCTGGACTTCAACGGCCGCATCTCCGGCGCCATGGCGCGGGCGATAGAGGAAGCCCGCGAGCGGGGACTAGATCGCTACGACATAGCGCGACTGATGTCGGAGATCCTCTGCACCGAAGTCACCAAGGGCATGATCGACGCCTACACTTCACAGGCGCGCGAGACCCACACGATCAGCCTGGTGCGGTTTGTGGCTTTCGCCCGGGCCACTGGGTGTTTGTGGCTCTGGAACGTCGTCCTGAAGGACGAGGGCCTGACCATCCTTCAGGGCGAGGAAGCCCTACTGGCCCAGGCCGCCTTCGCCCGCAAACAGGCTGAACATTACGCCGCAGAGGCCAAGCGCCTGTCGGGGCTGGCACCCCTGCAGGTCGGCCGGGGAGCCCGTCGATGAGCCATCAAAAGACGATGCAAACGAAACAATGGCTCTCCAGTCGCGAGATCGCGCAGAGCGGCTTGCCGGGATTGCCTAAGACCAAGCAGGGGGTTCGATACATCGCCAAGCGCGACAGCTGGGCGACCCTGACATACGCCGATGGGCGGCCATGCGTTAGGCCGCGTAAGGGTCGCGGTGGCGGCATCGAATATCATGTGTCCGTGCTTCCGCCTGATGCAGGGCGACTGCAGCGGGCGATGGCAATGCCAGCGCCGGAACCTCGGCAGCCTCCCTTCTGTCTCCACTCCGAAATCACATCCAGAGAGTGGCTCCTGGCCATTGATGTCGTCGAGATGCGGCTAGAGGCGCTGCTGAACGAAGTGCGCCAAATCCGCACCCGCATTGGCTCTGACGTCGACAGCCGGAGAGCCCGGCGATGAGCCCCCATGTGCCGATGAAGGCCAAAGAGTGGTTCACCGTCGCCGAGCTGGCGGAGTTGAAGTTGCCTGGGCTGGCGACCACGAGGCGCGGTGTCCAGATGGTCGCTGACCGTGAGGGCTGGGCGACCTATAAGGATGTCACCGGCGCTGCCTGCAGCCGCCCCCGCAAGGCTCGTGGCGGGGGCACTGAGTATCACCTGTCGCTCCTGCCTGAAGCCGCCCGCGCCAAGCTTTCGACAGCGCGCCCAGCTTCGGTGGACAAGGCCGACCGCGAGAGCGCGCTGCTGCGATATGAGCGCCTTCGTCAGAGCTTGAAAGATGAGGCGCTGCGTCGCCTGACGATCATCCAGCGCGTCGAAACCTTGCAGCGCGACGGCCTGACCAAGACCAAGGCCATCGACTATGCGGCCGAGGAGATCATCCGCGAGGCCCGCGTCCAGGGCGTCAAGGCGTCGATTTCACCGCGGACTATCCACGCCTGGTTTGAGCTGGTGCGGGGCGTCCAGGCCCATGACCGGGTAGCCTATCTGGCCCCGGCCCATGGCGGGCGCACGACCGTGGCCGAGATCCCAACCGAAGCCTGGGAACGCTACAAAACCGAGTTCCTCTGCAACGAACGCACCTCCTACGCCCAGTGCTATCGCCTGGTTAAAGACCTGGCGCCGTCGAAGGAGTGGATCCTGCCATGCCCCAAGACCTTCGAGCGACGCATCGTCGCCGAGATCCCCGCATCCCTCATCATCCGTAGACGCCAAGGAGTTGAAATGGCCCGCCATACCTACCCGCACGCCGATCGTGCGCGACCGGACTACCCCATGCAGGTCGTCAACCTCGACGGCCACACCTGGGATTTCGAGGTGATTTGGGAGGATGGCTCGCGCGGTCGCCCCACGACCGTCGCCATCCAGGACATCGCCTCGGGCATGTTCCTGGCCGCGCGGCATGCGCCGACGCTTAGCCATCATGCCGTGCGCCTGGCGCTGGGCGACACGCTACGGGACTACGGCCTGCCCGACGCGCTGCTCATGGATAACGGGTCGGAGAACCAACACCGGTTCATCGCCGGGGGCATCCCGCGCCTGCGCAAACGCGTGGTTGAGGGCGAGCCCTGGGGCATTCTTAAAATCCTGGGGATCAAGGCGATCTTCGCCCAACCCTACTGGGGCCAGGCCAAGCCGATCGAGCGGATGTTCCGCGACTTTGCCCACGACATGGCGAAGCACCCGGCCTTTGAGGGCGCCTATACCGGCCACAACGTTCTGAACAAGCCGGAGAACTACCGGACCAAAGCCGTCCCGATCGCCGTCTTTCGGCGCGTATTTGCCGAATGGGTCGCCGGCTATCAGCGCCGCCAAGGGCGTCGGGGTGTCGGGATGAACGGCCGCTCGGCCCTGCAGGTCTTCCAAGAGGGCATCAATGCCCGGCCGCCGAAACGCCTGACCGAAGATCAGCTGTCGCTTTGCATGCTGACCTCGCTGCCGCGCCCGATGCACCGGGTCACCGGGGAGGTCAGCATTATGGACCACCGGTATTGGTCGCCCGAGCTTGGTGACCTGCCGCGCCGCCCCGTCGTTCTGCGTTTTGACCCCGATGATCTCAGCAAGACGGTCCGCGTCTATGACCGGCGCGGAAACTTCCTCTGCATGGCCGAGCGCACGGAGGAAGGCGACTTCGAGAGCATGGAGAAGGCAGCTCGGATCGCCAAGCTGAAGCGAGACTATCTGCGCCAGCAAGCCAAGGCCGACGCCAAGCTGACCATCTACGACCGCGCCGACAACGCCGCCGCGCTAGAGGCCTTGAACCGCCGCGCCGAGGCCTTGCCGACCCCCGACACCAATGTCGTTTCGCCGGCTTTCAAGGTTTCGCGCAGAGCGAGCCAGGCCGCCGCCGCCATCAATTTCGAGGAACAGCAGGACCGCGCCATCGCGCAGTTCCGGTCACGTCCATGAAAGCGGCCCGCCGGGGGCTGCCACCCCCGACGGGCCTTTCAACAAGTCCAATCAACGCAAGGAAACTACCATGAACCTCAACCCTGCCAAGACTGAGTTCGATAGCTTCGAACACGCCGAGATCCGCCGTCAGGTGGAGACGATCAAGCTGCAGGAAGCCCTCATCCAGGCCGAGATCGGCCGTCAGTCGGAAGTGCCCGCCTCGACCCTGAGCTCGTACCTCAAGGGGACCTATGGCGGCGACAACAACGTCCCGGCCGCCGCCCTGTTCAAGTGGCTGTCGGGTCGCCAGCGCATTGCCGCGCAGGGCCTGCGCCTGCCCGTCGCGCCGTCGTTCCAGCCGCTCTTCACGTCCGACAAGATCCTGGCGCTGTTCGACATGGCCCGCGAGATGGGCCGCCTGGTGATGATCACGGGCGCCCCCGGCGTGTCGAAGACGGCCACGGCCAGGCAATACTGCGCGACTGCACAGAGCCGCGCCTGGCTGGCCACGATGGATCCGTCGACCAGCGGCGTGCCCACCATGCTGCTGGAGATCCTGTCGGCCATGGGCGAAGGCGAGAACCGGGGCACGCCCCAGGTGCTGGCCAAGCGGGTGGTGGACAAGGCCGCCGAGGCCAAGGGCCTGATCATCGTCGATGAGGCTCAGCTGCTGTCGGACAAGGCGATCGAGCAGCTGCGCGCGATCAATGACACGACCCGCCGCCGGGGCATGCCCATCGGCATCGCCCTGATCGGCAATGACGAACTGAGCTCAAAGATCAGCGGCAACGGCACCCGCCGCGCCTTCGCGCAGGTTTCCAGCCGGGTCGCCCAGCGCCGCGTCATCCTCAAGCCCGACCCGCGCGACGTCTCGGCTTATGCCCAGGCCTGGGCGGACGCCAACGGCGAGGTGCTGACCAAGCGCGAGCTGGACTTCCTGCAGGCCATCGCCGCGCGGCCAGGCGGTCTTCGCAATGTCGAGATGACGTTCGAGGGCGCGCTGCTGGTGTCGCTCAACTCCGACAAGCCGCTGAACGTCGAACACCTGCAGGGCGCGTTCGCCCAGCTTTCCGGCCTCAACCTCGCAGCATGATGGGAGCCCAGACCATGCTCTTCCAACCCGCTACCCGGATCGACCTGACCAAGCTTCGTCTGGGCCGCTCGTCGCTCAAGCAACTGAAGATCCGCGCCGACAGCGAGACCCTGACCGCGCTGGACGCCGAACGTTTCATGCGCCGGATCGAGGAGGCCTTCGCCGAGCTCGGGCCGCTGATCGACGACAGCCCCAACCCGGTCAGCGCGCCCTTCACCGTCATCGATGGAGGCCGCGCATGAAGCCCTGGCTGCGCCCTTGGCCGCTGCGCGTCCTGCAGGCGCTGCGCGAAGCCTTCATCGACAAAGAGCCCGCGCCCCGCGTCATCCCCAACAGCATCGCCCGTGTGCGCCGCCTGCAAAAGCGGGCCGCCCAGCTGGCCAAGCGCGAACCCTTCACCCCCGCCCAGCGCCCGTCGCGCCAGATCACTGACCGAGGTTTCCAATGAACGCCATGTCCGCCGCCCACGAAGTCCTGGACGAAGCTCCTCGCCCAGCGCCAACCGCGCCACTCTACGAAATCATCAACGGCAAAAAGCACCTGACCGACGTGAAGGGCCGGCTGGTCCCGCTCGACCTGGTCAAGCCCGTCGATCTGCTGATGGACGAGACTGTCCGCAAGGTCGCGTTCTTCGCCCAGGAGCTGTCGGCCCAGGTCGCCCGCTTCAAGCAACACACCCTGGATGACATCGCCGGCTTCAAGGCGCTGCTGGCTCAGGAGCACAAGACCACCATCGGCGGCGGCAAGGGCAACATCACCCTGACCAGCTTCGACGGCCTGGTGAAGGTGTCGGTGAAGATCGCCGACCAGACCATCTTTGGCCCCGAGCTGCAGGACGCCAAGGCCAAGGTCACCGAGTGCATCCGCACCTGGACCGAGGGCGCCGCGCCCGAGCTGGTCGCCTTGGTCGAGAACGCCTTCCAGGTGGACCAGGAGGGCCGGGTGAACCGTTCGGACCTGCTCTACCTGCTGCGCCTCAACATCGACCATCCGACCTGGCTGGAAGGCATGGAGTTGATCCGCAAGGCCGAGCGTCCGATGGGGACCAAGGAATACGTCCAGATTCACACCCGCCCCCACACCGGCGCGAAATGGGAGCACGTCACGATCGACGTGGCGGCGGCCTGATGGCGACCCTGCTGACGCCCAAACAGGAGTTCGCACTGGTCAGCGCCGGCGCGCTCCTGGCCGACTACGCCCAGCGGCTCTCGGACTTCGAGGTCGAGACCATCGCTCTGGTCGCCCGCCGCTGGCTGGACCTGCGCGCCGAGACGATGATCACCGCCGCTGAGTGGCTGGTGATCGAGCCGGCCGTGGCGACGCTGCAGGACGCCTATCGGCGGCCGACCCTGCGGAGGATCGCAGCATGATCAACATCACCGTTGATCGCGTGCTCATGAAGCGCGGCCCGGAGATCAAGCCGTTCGTCGTTCTCAGCATCGACGACAAGGTGGTCGCGATCACCCCTGAGACGGCAAGCCTGGTCCGCGACCAGTTGGACCGCGCCGTGAAGGCCCTGGTCACAGATCTCGCTGGCGCAGTCGCGGCGCCTGACCTGGTCGGTGTCGCTCCGCAGGGAGCGGCCTGATGCTGGTGCGCGACGTCATTCGGGCCACCGCTCAAGCGGGTGGAATGTCTGTCCCGGCGTTGCTGTCGCAAGACCGCACCCGCGACGTCGCGCGCCTTCGTCAGACCGGAATTCTGATCTCTTCCCGGCTGACCACAGCCAGCTGGCCCGCCCTTGGCCAATACTGGGGCGGTCGTGACCATACGACTGCCCTCTACGCCGTCGATCGCGTCCAAGAGCGGATCGACGATGCCGACCCGCTGACCTTGGCGTGGGTCGCCAGCATCCTTGCGCTGCTCGATGTCCCCGCCCTGCCATCCCAGCGTCCCGAGGGCGCACACCAAGGGCGGCCTTCCCGCGACGGCATAGCCGCCAACATTCGCGCCGCCGAGGTCCGGCTGCGCCACCTTCACGCTCAATTGGCCGCCCTGGATGGAGACGCCCGATGAACACCGTGATCGACTTTGACGGGACCACGGTGAACGTCCGCAAGGTCCGTAAGCGGGCGCGGGTCACAGACCACGCTGTGCTGCGCTACCTGGAGCGGGTCATGGAAGTGCCCGTCGAGCAAATCCGCCGCCAGATCCTGACCGATGGCGTCGTCCTGGCGATGGCGCTCGGCGCTCAGTCGGCGCGCCTCAAGGACCACCACGTCGTCATCCAGGGCCGGGTCGTCGTCACCATCCTGGCGCCGACCATGATCGTTCGCCGCCGTCGCCGGAAAGCCCGGTGGCCCATGGCCGGCCAGCAAGAGGGCCAAGGCTGATGGTCCTTCTAGCCGCGTTCCGACGTGACGAAACAACGACACCAATCAACGTCACAGCCGTCGATTGGGAGCATGGGCATGTCATCGAGCTGCATGAGATGGCCCGCCAGATGCACCGCATGCGCGCAAGCCGGAAAGCCTCGGCTAGTATGCAGTCGAATAAAGGGTCGGCGTTCCTTACTGCGCGCCATCCGCTCGCGCCGGGCCACATCGTTCTCACGCCGAATGTCAGCATTTCTGGGCGGCATCGCATCCTCTTGATTTTCGCGCCGAACGCGCGCTTTTCTTACACGGGGCTTGAACACCCCAAAGCGAGCAAAGGCGTCGGTGCGGACGAAACCCGCATCCCGCTTACAGTCCAGGGTCCCCATGCGCATGTCCAAGGCGCAAGCCTAAAGGCATGGGGGCGCGACCTTTGCCGCGTGTTCAAGCCCTGGACGCTGAGCCTCTTGAACAAGGCCCCGCCGTTCAAATCTGAAACTCGCAAAGGAGACGGCCATGTCCGCTCAAATCATTCAGTTCGTACCGTTTCACCAGGACCGCATTCAGGTGGTCTGGGATCAGGATATTCCCTATGTGGCCGTCAAGCCGATCTGCGAGCGTTTCGGCCTGGCTTGGCAGCCGCAACATCGCAAACTGACAGACGAGAAGGAGCGCTTCTCTGTCACCATTATGGTGACAGAGACACCCGCGGGACCCCGAGAAACCATCTGTGTCCCGGCGGCCAAAATCTTCGGCTGGCTGACCACCATTCACACCAACAAGGTTGCGCCGGAGATCCGCGAGACGCTGCTGACCTATCAGCGCGAGGCCGACCAGGTGCTGTTCGATCACTTCATGGGACGGTTGGTCCGACGGGAAACCGAGGCCGCCGTTCGGGTTCAGCGCCTGATGGGCGAATTGTTGGGCAGCAAGCGGGCCTGGGCGCGGATCAAGGCCTGGGCAGATCAGGGCTGGAGCGACGAGCAGATCCTGCAGCAGGTGTCGATGCCCAAGTGGCGAGCGCGGCAGGTGCTGGGCGATATGCGGGTGGCCGGGGCGATCGGCCCAGCCGTGATGGCAACCGCGCCGCAGGGCGACCTATTCGCCCAGCCCGGCCATGGCTGAGGCGGCGGCCAGACCGGCCCTGCCCAACCGGCCGGACACATATCCGCAGCGACGGGCGCTTCACGCGCTGGCCGATCTTCTCGCGCCGGTCGTCCACGAGGCCGATCTGCATCTGGTTGACCGGGCAGACCTGCACTTCCTGGTGCAACTGGTCGCGGACGCGCTGGACCGCGCGGCCGACGAAGACTGAAACCCCAAACGCGGGAGGGCGGCCATGAGCGCGCCCTCCCGCAAGCCGGCGCAGCGCCGCTCGGCGAGCCCGCTGCTGGCCAAGGTCCATATCGCCAAGAAGGACCTGCGGCTCAGCGACGAGCACTATCGCGACGTCCTGGAGCGCATCACGGGCCAGCGCTCGGCCGCCGGCCTGAGCGACGCCCAGCTGATCGCGGTCTTGAAGCACTTCGAAGGCGAGGGCTTCAAGCCCAAGGTCATCGCCGGCGCCAAGGCCGCGTCCAGCTCGGCACCCAAGATCGGCCGCCGCGCCGCTGACCACCCTGTCGCCCGCAAGGCCCGCGCCCTTTGGATCTCGCTCCACCAGCTGGGCGTCGTCGAGAACGGGTCTGAAGCGGCCCTGGAAGCCTTCGCGAAACGCCAGCTGGGCGTTGACGCCCTGCAGTGGGCCGACCAGTCGCACGCCGAACCGCTGATCAAGGGGCTGAAGGCGATGGCCGAGCGGGCCGGCTGGAGCCAGAAGGGCTCGCTGGACGAGATCAAGGCCCAGCTGGCGCGTCTCCTTGAGGAGCGCGGCCGTGGCTGACGACCTGTTCACCCGCGCTGATGAAGCGGACGCTGTTCAAGCCCTGGCTGCGGCCAGGCTGGACCGCGCAGCCGCCGCGCGCCGGGTAATCGGGGCACCGCGCTGCAGGCTGGGCGAATGTCGCCGCGACCTGGTCGCCGCCACCGCGAAGCTCATTGAGGCCGAGCAAGCGCTGGCCCAGGTCCAAGTGCACCGGAGGGTTTGGTATTGACCAGCCGCCTGCCGGGCATCCTGGGGGAGATCGAGGACGTCGCCGGCACCGAGGCGGCGCTTCAGCTGGCCCGTGAGCGCGGCGGCACCGAGATGAAGTTCTCCGGCCGGCCTGGCGGCGCCCTGGCCCGCATCGTCGGCGATACGGCGGCGGCCAAGATCACCGAGCTCTTGGGAACCGAGAAATACTGCATCCCCATGGCCAGCGTGCGCGGCGAGCGCGCCCGCCGCGAGGCCGCCGCCCAGCTGGTGGCCAAGGGCTTCTCGACGGCCAAGGCGGCCCTGACGGTTGGCGTGCATCAGCGCACGGTCGAGCGCCTGCGCAGTCCGTCCAGATCCATGTCGAGAGAGCCGAAACTGCCGGGCTTTGACGACTAGCCCCGACAATTGTCGGGGGCGAACGGCCCGGCTGATACAGCGACATTCACCCAGCAAAGCTCGCGGCGCAAGGCCGTGCTTACCAGGGTGTCTTCAGAGCCATGAACGCGTCAGATCCAGCAACGGTTTCCCGCCCGGTGGGGTGGACCGCTGACCACGACGCGCGCTGGGCGCAGCTGTTCACCCGCCTGATCAGGATTGAGGGCGGCTATGTAAACGACAAGTTCGACCGGGGTGGCGCGACCAAATACGGCATCTCGCTGCGCTTCATGGCCATCGAGGGGCTGCTGGACCTGGACAAGGACAGCTATGCCGACTTCGACCTCAATCGCGACGGCCGCCTTGACGCGTTGGATGTGGCGCTGCTGACGCCCAGCCATGCGCAGGCGCTCTATCTGCGCATCTTCTTCATCGACACGGGTTTCTGGAGCCTTCCAAGGCCGTTCGACGCGGCTTTGTTCGACTTCGGCGTCAATGCCGGATCGGGCGCGGCCGTGAAGATCCTGCAGCGCGCGCTCAACCAGTTTGGCCCGCCGCTGCTGAAGACGGACGGCCAGCTGGGTCGAGAGACCCGGCGCATGCTTGATCTGCGCCAGAAGGAAGGCGCAGTCCTGGCCCAGGTCCGGGCGGCTGCGGCCGACCATTACCGGGCGATCATCGCCCGTGATCCAACCCAGAAGCGGTTCGAAAAGGGCTGGCTTAAGCGCGCCGAGGAGCTTGGCCGTGTCGCTTGAGCCCGTCGCCCTTCCCGAGGTGACCTGGACCTATCGCCGGGTCTTCGCCTACGGCCGAACGATCATCTTCTCGGCCTTGCTGGCCTATCTGTGCGTCAAGATCCGCGACGAGGGCACCCTGCGGACCATCGCCCTGTCGCTTCTGGGCCTGAAGCTGGTCGACGCCCTTCTGTACATGTGCGGCGCCACGGCCACCGACATCACCCGCCTGTTCAAGGCCGTCCGCTATGGGCGCCGCCCCCCGGGAGCTGTGTCATGACCTTCCGCCTCAAGATGCTGCTGGCCATCGCCGCCCTGACGTCCGCCCTGGTCGTAATGGGCGGCCTGCTGTCTTGGCAGAGCCGCAAGGTCAACGAACACCAGGCGTGCCTGGCCGCCCTGCAGTCGGGCGCGATCGGCGCGGATCCGTCGCAGGTCTGCGAGCCGATCATCGCCACCAACCACCTGGTCGCGGCCCGGTCCTACACCTGCGACGCGGCCCTGACGGCAAGGCCCGAGAACACCTATGGCGCCAAGGCCGCCTGCTCGACGCCGATCAAGACCCTGCAGGCCGAGCGCGATGTGGCGCGCGTCGAGGCCGGCCGGCTGACCAGGACCCTCAATGACGAACGGCTGGGCCGGGACGCCGCGATAGCGCGCGCCCAGGTCGCCGCCACCACTCAAGCCGAAAGGAAAGCCCGTGCGGTTGCTGCTGTCCAAGCCGCGCCTCGCGATGGCAATGGCCTTATCCGCTGCGACGCTGAGTGCGTGCGCAACCGGTGGGCCCTCGCCAATCCCGAGCGCCCCTGATCCCGTGATCGAGCGGGTCGAGACCACCCGCCTGGTCTGTCCCGACGAGCTGAGACGATCCCTTCCGCCCTTGGCCTTGGCCGAGGGCGCGGTGATTACGCACAACGCCCAGGGCGGGACCTATCTGGACGCCAAGATCGCGCGGGGCCAGGCGGCCGAGGACATCGTCGCCGACGCCAGGGCGGCCTGCATCAAGGCGGGTGCCCAGTGACCGGCGGCGATCTGATCTTGGTCGTCATGGTCGGCTTCGGCGGCCTGGTCGTCGGCGGAGTTCTTGGCTTCGGCTTCCGCGACGACCTGTTCGGCCTGATCGCCAAGGACTGGGAAGCGCCTGCGCGCTGGGATGCGTGGGGCCGATGAGCGACATCGTCGACCGCGCCCAGGAGATTGAGGCCTTCGCCCGCGACCGGGCGATCGAGCGCGTTCGGGGCCAGGCCCATGAGCGCGGCCCAGACGACCTGGTGGCCTGCGTCGACTGCGGCGATCCGATCGGGATTGAACGCCGGGAGGCCCGTCCGGGCGCCCTGCGATGTGTTGAGTGCGAAGAGGCGCGCGAGCGCGTCCTGCGCCTGTATTCGAAAGGCTGACCGTGACCTTGAACCTGCTTCAGATCCTCTTGTCCGCCCTGGCCGGGGGCCTGGTGATGTTCCTGTTTAACCGCATCGCGCGGTCGCTGGATCTGGGCTTTGCCAAGGACGAGCGCACCGAGGGCAAGATCGAGAAGGTCGACACCCAGGCGAGGGCGTCGATCGCGCGGCTCGAAAACGAGCTTCGACACACGGCTGACGACATCAAGAGCAGCCTGATCATGGACCTCAAAGAGCGCATGACGCGGGTCGAGGAGAAGATCCTCCACATGCCAAGCGGCGAGCAGATCGACAAGCTGATCGACCGGCTGGGCCTGGTCGAGCGCGAGGTCGGCGTGATCGGGGCCAAGACCGAAGGAGTGTCCGACATGGTTCGAACCATCCGCGACCATATCCTGGAAGGCGAACGCCGATGAAAACGACCCTTGCTGAACGCATGCGCGAGAGCCTGCGCTTGACCGTCCTGGAACATCTGGGCCGGCAGGAGTCGCGAACGATCAATGAGCGCGTCCTTCGTGTCGTGCTGCGTGACATGGGCCAGGAGACCGCCACGCCGGTTTTGCGTGGTGAGCTGGCCTGGCTGGAGCGACAGGGCTTGATCGTGCTGCGCGACGCCGAAACCGGTTGCGCGATTGCGGTGCTGACCGAGCGCGGCGACCTCTGCCAGCGTGGCGTCACTCAGGAGCCGGGCGTCGAGCGCCCGGCGCTGGCCTAGCACCATGGCCAGATCCTCGATCAATCGCCTGCCCGAAGGCGCACGCAAGTCCCTGCACGAATGGCTGGGCGACTTCCAGCAGGGGGTCATGACCCTGGACGAGGTCATGGAGCGCCTTGGGGCTCTGCTGGAGTTCAACGGCCTGACGGCCAAGTCGCCCAGCCGTTCCGCGGTGCATCGCTACGCTCAGAACTTCAGCGCGGTGTCGGAGCGTGTGAAGCGCTCCCAGCAGTTCGCCGAGATGCTGGCCAGCGAGATCGGCCCGCAGATCAGCGACGGCAAGGGCCTGCAGGTGCTGATCCAGGCCTTCCAGTCGCTGGCCTATGACATGGTCGGCCAGATGACCGAGGATCAGACGCTGGACCCTGAGAACCTGATGTTCTTTGCCCGGTCGATCCAGTCGGTCGCCAGCGCCCAGAAGACCGATGCTGATCGGGCGCTGAAGATCGAGGCCATGGCCCTGCAGAAGGCCGCCAGCCGAGTGGACAAGATTGCCCGGGCCGCCGGCTGGTCTTCGGAGACCGCCGCCCAGGTCCGCGCCGAGATCCTTGGTATGAAACTGGACCCCGCACCAACGCCGGTGGCAAGCGAGGGGACGTGAGCCAGCCGGGCCAGGAAATCGACGGCGGCGGCTCGGTAAAGGAAAGGGTCCTTCAAGCCGTCAACGTCCGCACGGCCAAGGGCGTCTTCCACGGCTATCAGAAGGAAGCGATCCGGCTCTCGCACATCCACGAACTGCTGGTCATCGAGAAGGGCCGGCGGACCGGCCTGACCTGGGCCTTCGCCGGTGATGATGCGATCACCGCCGCCACCAAGCGCGGCGAGGGCGGCAGCGACGTCTTCTATATCGGCCCGTCGTTCGACATGGCCCGTGAGTACATCGACGCCTGCGCCGGCTTCGCGCGCGCCTTCATGGGCATCGACGCCCAGGTCGGCGAGTTCATGTTCTCGGACGAGGATCCCAGCGACCCCGGCCACAGCCGGCAGATCAAGGCTTACCGGATCGACTTTGCCTCCGGCTATTCGATCCAGGCCCTGACCAGCGCGCCGCGATCCTTGCGCGGCCGCCAGGGCCTGGTGCGGATCGACGAGGGCGCGTTCGTCGACAATCTGGCCGAACTGCTCAAAGCCGCCCTGGCCTTGGTCATGCTGGGGGCCCGCGTCGTGGTGATCTCTACTCACAACGGCGTGGACAACACCTTCAACAAGCTGATCCAGGAGATCCGCTCGGGCGAGCGCGACGGTCATGTGATGACCATCACTTTCGCCGACGCCCTGGACGATGGCCTTTATGAGCGCATCGCCACGATCCGGGGCCTGGAGCTGACGCAGGTGGCCAAGGCCAAGTGGGTCGCCAAGATCCGCAAGCTTTACGGCTCGGCGGCGGCCGAAGAGCTGGACGCGGTTCCGTCCAGGTCGAGCGGGTCGTGGTTGTCCTACGACCTGGTCGAGCGGGCCGAAGATCCGGACGTTCCGGTTCTGCGCCTGGCCTTCGACGACGCCTTCGCCTTCAAGCCCGATCACATCCGCCAGGCGGTCGTCGGCGACTGGTGTCGCGAGCACCTGGCGGCGGTCCTGGAGAGGCTGGACGGCTCGCCGGTCGGCGTCGGCGGCGACTTCGCGCGGTTCAGCGACCTGTCGGTGATCTGGGTTCTGCAGGAGCTGAAGGACCGCAGCTGGCGCACGCCCTTCGTGGTCGAGATGCGCAACGTTCCCTACCGCGAGCAGGAGTACGTCTGGATCTTTATCCTGCAGCGGATCCGCCGCTGGAAGGCCAAGGTCGACGCTCACGGCAATGGCAGCTACCTGGCCGAGCGTCTGATGCAGACCTTCGGCAAGGTCCGCGTCGAGGGCGTCAAGGCACTGAAGGATTGGTGGCGCGACCAGGGCGCGCCGCTGCTGAGCCGGTTCCAGGACGAGCGGATCCGCATCGTGCGCGACCGCGACATCGCCACCGATCTGCGCATGGTCAAGGTGGTCGAGGGCGCGCCGGCCATCCCTGCCCAACGCACCACGCAGAAGGACGCCGATGGCGTGAAGGAAGCAGGCAAGCGCCACGGCGACGCCGCCGTCGCCCTGTTCCACGCCTCGGCCGCGCTGCGCGAAGGCGCGGACGTCGAGGTCGGCGGCGAGACGTCCGAGACCACCGGCGCGCCGGCTGGATACCTCGGCGAAGAAACCGCTTCCCCCTATGAACCCCTCAATCTGACGGGCTACTGACATGGATGTCCCGACCCAACCGACCGCCGCTCAAGACGCGCCCGCGCTGAAGCCGACCTATGATGAGGTGGCGATCAGCGTCGCCAGCCTGGACATCACAATCCCGTTCATGGGCGCGCTGCGCGAGGTCCAGGACACGGTGCTTCGCCGTCTGGGCGCCAACTATGACGCCTATCGCGAGCTGCGGCGCGACGACCAGGTGCATGCCTGTTTCCAGCAGCGTCGCCTGGCGCTGATGGGCCGGCCGCTGATCGTCAAGCCGGGCGCGGACGATCCTCAGTCGGTCGCCGCCGCCGACTGGCTGCGGCTGAACCTCTCGCAGATCCCGTTCGACCGGACGTGCGGCACCAAGATCTGGGGCGCGTTCTACGGCCATTCCGTCGCCGAGTGCATGTGGTCGCAGCGCGATGCGAAGATCTGGCTCGACAAGCCCAAGGTCCGCACGCCGTGGCGGTTCCGGTTTACCCACGAAGGCGAGCTGCGCCTGCTGACCCGCGCCAACCAGGTCACCGGCGAGCCCCTGCCGCCCCGCAAGTTCTGGACCACCAGCTGGAACGCCGACAACGACGATGAGCCCTACGGCCTGGGCCTGGCGCACCAGCTTTACTGGCCCGTCTTCTTCAAGAAGCAGGGCCTGGGCTTTTGGCTGCGCGCCCTGGAGAAGTACGGCGCGCCAAGCACCGTGGCCAAGTACCCGGCCGGGTCTGGCAAGGACGTCCGCGACCAGGCGCTGCAGGTGGCCCGCCAGCTGCGCCTGGATGGCGCGGCCGCCATTCCAGACACCATGGTCGTCGATCTGCTGGAAGCCACGCGCGGCACGGTCGATCAGGCGACGTTCCTGCGCCAGATGAATTCGTCGATCGCCAAGATCATCCTGGGCCAGACCATGACCACGGACGATGGCGCGAGCCTCTCGCAGAGCCAGGTCCACATGGGCGTGCGCGAGGAGCTGACCGACGCCGACGCCGAGCTGCAGTGCGAGAGCTTCCAGGCCGGCCCGGCCACCTGGATGACCCAGTGGAACTTCCCCGGCGCGGCCGTGCCGCAGATCAGCCGGCCCTCGCCCGAGGACGAGGCCGCCAGCGCAGAGTTGATGGAGAAGAAGGCCAAGGCCGTGGCGGCCCTGCGCGACGCCGGCCTGGAACCCGAGAGCGACGAGGTCATCCAGGCCTTCGTCGGTCCGGGCTGGAAGCTGACCGCCAAGCCGGCCGCGACCAGGCCGCCGGCTGGTCCAGCCTTCGCCGAGAGCGGTGGCGCGGGCGACGCGATCGACACCTATGTCGACGACCTTGACTGGGAGCCGATGATGACGCCGATCCGCGACCGCTTGGTCGCTTTCGTCGAGGCCCAGCCTGATCTGCAGACGGCGGCCGACCAACTGGGTGTGCTGCTGGCCGACCCGGCCGGCGGCCAGCTGGTCGAGCAGATCGGCCGCTCGCTGTTTGAGGCCCGCATGGCCGGCCTGGCCGGCGGCGCCCTGTCGGCCACCATGGCGGCGGCTGACGACGCCAGCGCATGACCGCCATTGTCAGCTTCGAGGGGCGGCCGCCCGCCCAGGCTGTGGCCTATCTTGAGGACAAGGTCGTCGGCGGCCGGTTCTCGTTCGATTGGCGCGACGTCGATCGGGAAGAGCATCTGACGGCGATGGTCGTGGCCAAGGCTATGACGGCTGACCTGCTGGCCGACTTCAAAGGCGGACTGCTGACAGCGATCAACGAAGGCCAGGGCGGTGCCAAGTTCGCCCGCGAGATCACGCCGATCCTTCAGGCCAAGGGCTGGTGGGGCAAGGCCCTGCAGACCGATCCCAAGACCGGCGTCCAGCAGCTGGTGCAGCTGGGTTCGCCCGCTCGCCTGCGGACGATCTTCGACGTCAATATGCGCATGGCTCATGCGGCCGGCCGCTGGGAGCGGTTCACCCGGTCAGCGGCCACCCGGCCATTCCTGACCTATCACCACACCCGCCAGGAGCGTCCGCGTCCCGAGCACGTCGTCTGGGACGGCATTACCCTGCCGATCGGCCACGTCTTCTGGTCGACGCACTACTGCCCTAACGGCTGGGGCTGTAAGTGCTTCATCACCTCGGAGCGGGCCGGGGCAGCGGTGACGTCGCAGGCCGAGCTGGAGCGCATCGGGGTGGGTGAAACCACGACCTATCGCAACAAGCGCACGGGCGAGGTCCGCCAGGTCCCGGTGGGGATAGATCCCGGCTTTGAGTACAACGTCGGCGAGGCCCGCATGGCCAATTTTATCCCGCCGCCGGTTCCCGAGCGCCAGCGCCAGGTCGTCCAGGGCGAGCGACTACCCCGCGCCTTGCCGGCCGCGCCAAGGCCTCGCGGCCTTCCCAGCGGCGTGCGCCTGCGCGAAGACCTGGGCGGCAGTGATCCTCAAACCGTGTTCGAGGCCTTTTCGAAGGTGCTTGGAACGGGCGAAGGCGGAGTGTTCGTCGATCGCGCCCAGGTCCCGCTGGTGATCGGTCGGCGCATCTTTGAACGCCACACCGCTGAGGGTGTCAGCACCGGGGCCAAGGACCACCTGGTCGGCCGCGCGGCCTATGCCGAGATCCTTGCCCAGGCATTGAAAGACCCCGACGAGATCTGGCACTCGGTACAACAGCGAGCGGACGGAACGTCTGTCCTGGTCCGAAACTATGTCGCCTGGATCAAGGCCGGTGACGGTCGTGAGGTCTTCGTTGCCGGCTTCCATGCCCGCGAGGGGCTGTGGTGGGGAACGACGGCCTATCCACCAGGAAAGCGAAAGAAGCAGATCGACCAGCGCGCCCAGACCGATGCGGCCTTCCGGGTGGGCGCTTTGGTATACCGTAGAAAAGAGTGACCCCCGCGAGGGGCGCCTCCGGGGGTCGTGTCGATCTGTTGGGACTCCGCATCCGCCGGAATTGGACCGCACCCCTAAAATAGGCCGCGCAGGCGGGGCTGTCCAGTCGGGCGCGCCGGATGGCCGATGCGGGGCCTTCATAGCCTTCCACGGCGTTCTGTGGCGTTCCAAGCGCCAGCCTCGCCGCGAGCGGGCCATGTCATCTGCAGAGTGGGGAAGGTCGGGCTTGGCCCCGACAACTGTCGGGGGCGAACGCCTCGGCGACTGACTCGATAGTGGGGGCTCAACGGACGAACTGTCCACCCCGTTCCTAGAGCCCGATCGAGATCATGGAAAACCGCATCGCCATCTTCCGGGCCGGCCGTCATCGCGCCCAAAATGGCAAGACCTACAGCTTCTCCGAGGCCGACGTGGCGGCCATCGCCGCCGGCTATGATCCGGCGCTGCACCAGGCGCCCTACGTCCTGGGCCACCCCAAGACCGACGCCGCCCCGGCCTGGGGCTGGGTGACCAAGCTGGCCGTCGAAAACGGCGTGCTGTTTGCCGAGCACAGCGATGTGCCCGCCGCTTTCGCCGAGGCCGTCACTGATGGCCGCTACCGCTTCCGCAGCGCCGACCTCTACGACATCAATGATCCGGCCAATCCGACGCCGGGCCAGTACCACCTGCGCAGCGTCGGCTGGCTTGGCGCTGAGCCGCCCTCGATCAAAGGGCTCGGCCCAGCCTTTGGTGAAAACGACACGGCCGAGCCGCTGTCGTTCGCCGAGACCGACCTGTCGCTGGCCTGGCTGGCCGGCAATGTGTCGGAAGGCTTCCGCAGCCTGCGCGAGTGGATCCTGGGCAAGTTTGGCAAGGAGGAGGCCGATCAGGCCCTTTCGGCCTGGCAAGACCGTTCGGCCGCCGCCATCGAGGCCGATGTCCGCGTCCAGATCCGGGCCGAGAATGGCGAGGGCATGTCGCCCGCCTTCGCCGAAATTGGTGAGATCGCCGACCGGATTGCCGAGCTTGACGCCCGCGACGCGGCCCTGACCGCCCGCGAAACCGCCCTCAAGGACGCAGCCACCGCCGACCAGGTCGCCTTCGCCGAGACGGCGCGCATTGCTGCCCGGGCAGAGGACGGCGCGTTCGTCGATGGCCTGGTCAAGGACGGCAAGCTGCCGCCGGCCCGCGCCGACCAGGTCAAGTCGATCCTGGGCGTGCTGGACGGCGACGCCACCATCTCGTTCGCCGAGGGCCAGGAGCCCGCCCGCGCCCAGATGCGCGCGCTGCTGTCGGACCTGGGCGTGGCGATCTGCTTTGGCGAGGCCGCGCCCGCCGAGGGCGCCCGGTTCGCCGAAGGCCGCACAGCCGACGAAATCGCCACCCGAACGCGGGAGCTGGTCGACGAGGCCAATTCGCGCGGCGTCTCCCTTTCCTACGCCGACGCGGCCGCCCGCGCCCGCGCCTCCTGACCCCAAGCCAAAAAGGCCACATCCATGCAACCTGGTCTCACCAAGACCTTCATCGCCGGCGCCGCGATCACCAAGCGCCGCATCGTCAAGTTCGACGTCGTCGACGGCCAGGTCGTCACGGCCGCCGCCGGTGCTGACTCCCTGCTGGGCGTCTCGGACATGTCGGCCGACGTGACTTCCGGCTCGCGCGTCGAGGTCCGGCTGACCAATGTCGCCGAAGTCGAAGTCGGCGGCACGATCGCCCGGGGCGCGCTGGTGACCTCCGACGCCACCGGCCGTGCCATCGCTGCCGCCCCCGGCGTCGGCGTCAACGTCCGCACCCTCGGCATCGCCCTGGCGTCCTACGTCGTGGGCGACATCGGCGACGTCTACCTCTCGCAAGGCTCGCTGCAGGGTTAACGCCCGGCCAGCTCCGCTCCCAGCTCACAAGGTCTGCCTTCCATGCCCAATGCCGCCCCCTTTACCGTCGATCCGCAGCTTACGGCGATCGCGATCGCCTACAGGAACCGCAAGCTGATCGCTGATGATGTGCTGCCGCGCGTCCAGGCCGTCCGCACCAAGGAGTTCCGCTACACCCAGCTGCCGCAGGGCGAGATCCTGACGATCCCGGACACCAAGGTCGGCCGTCGCGGCGCGCCCAATGTGGTCGAGTTCTCGGGCTCCACCCTCACTGCGGAGGCGCTCGACTACGGCCTGGAAGACGAGATCCCGCAAGACGACATCGACCAGGCCGGCGCCGCCGGCAACGCTGCCCTGGCCTCGCCGCAGGATCGCGCCACCGAATACCTCACCGACCTGATCGCCCTGGATCGCGAGGTTCGCACGGCCAACCTGGTGTTCAACCCGGCGACCTATGCCGCCGCCAACAAGGTCCAGCTGGCCGGCGTGACCCAGTGGTCAAACGCCGCCTCCGATCCGGTCAACGCCATCTCGACCAACATCGAAGGCGTGCTGATGCGTCCCAACGTGGCGGTGTTCGGCGCCATGGCGTGGGCTGCCACCCGCCGCAACCCCGCCCTGGTCAAGGCGATCAACAAGACCACCGGCGACGTCGGCCTGGTCAGCCGCGCCGAGTTCATGGAGCTGTTCGAGCTCGACGACCTGCTGATCGGCGGCGCCTTCGTCAACACCGCCAAGAAGGGTCAGGCCGCGACGCTCGCCCGCGCCTGGGGCAAACACGCCGCCTTCATCTATCGCGACAAGCTCGCTGACCGTGAGCGTGGCGTGACCTTCGGCATGACCGTGCCCTACGGCCAGATGATCGCTGGCCAGCGGCCGGACGCCAACATCGGCCTGCGCGGCGGCGTTCGCGTCCGGGTCGGCGAGACCGTCAAGGAGCTGATCACCGCGTCCGACGCGGCGTTCTTCTTCCAAGACGTGGCGGCCTAACCGCCATGATGCGTATCCTGATCACCACCATCGCGCTCTCGATGCCCGGCCGGATCATCCCGGAAGGCGCGGTTGTCGAGGGCGTCGAACTGCCCGAGGGCGAAGCCTACGGCGAAGACCAGATCCCGCTGGAAATCGCCGTGGCCCGCCTGGCCGCTGGCACCGCCGAGCCGGTCATCGACGGGGTCACCTCGATCTCGCCGGTCGCCTCGGCGGCCATCGCCCAGCTGGTCGCCTCGACGCAGGTAGTCATGGCCGCGAGCCTCGCGTTCCTGGACGCGGCCGAGGCCGGCAGCGACAGCGACAAGCTGGCCCTCGCCGAAGCTACGAAGGCGGTTCGCTATGACCTGCCCGAGGACCTTCATGATCGCATGCGGGTCTTCCGCGACCAGGTCGATGCGATCCAGTCCGCTCTGGCCACGGCCCAGGCCGAAAAGCCCAGGCGCACCCGCGCCAAAGCTGGCGACCCCGCCTGATGGACGGCACGGCGCAACACCATCGGCCGCTCTCCCCCGAGCAGATCGCCGAGATCGCCGAGGTCAAGCGCCTGGAGGCCGAGCTTCTCGGCCTCCTCGCCAACCTAGCCCTGCACCACCCGGCCGGCGGCCGTGAGTTCGCCGTCGCCAAGACCAACCTGCAACAGGCCCGCCAGTGGGCCGTCGAAGGGATCACCGCCTAGATGGCCTACGCCACCGTCATCCAGTTTGTTGCGCTCGTCGGGGAGGCCGAAGCGCGTGCGCTTGCCACCCCGGCGGCGACCGCGACGCCTGGCTATGACGCGGCAAAGATCCAGGGTGCGCTCGACCGTCAGTCGGCCACCCTGGACAGCTATTTCGCGACGCGGTGGCCAACGCCACTGTCGCCCGTTCCCGACCTGGTCGTCGCCAACACCATGATCCTGGCCCGCGAAGATCTGGACCGGAACGGTCGCGACTTCGTGGTCAAGGCCGCCGACCGCGTGCGCGCCTGGGCCAAGGACGTCTCCAAGGGTTCGGCCACGCTCGGCGTCGATCCGGCCAGCCCGACCGCGCCGATCGCGTCCAGCGACGGCGGCGGCGTGCTGATCGATGCGCCCGACCGGGTGTTCGACGGCGACGGCCTGGCCGCGTTCCTGGGCGGCGGCTGATGAGCGTCGGCTTCACCCTTCATGTCGACGACGCCAACATCCTGGCCGGCCTGCGCGGCCTGCGCCACGCGGTCGAAGACCTCTCGCCCGCGCTGCACGAAATCGGCGATGAGCTGGAGCAGTCCACGGTGATGCGCTTCGTCACCAATATCGCGCCCGATGGTTCGCCCTGGGCGCAGTCGGCGGCGGCGCTCAAGCGCGGTTCACCGACGCTGAGCGATACGACGCTTCTGAGGAATTCGATCCACTACGTTCTGGACGGCGACGCCGTCGAGGTCGGCTCGGCCCTAGCCTATGCCGGCGTCCACCAGGGCGGGATCGACGAAGAGGTGGTGGTCTCCTCGCACGAGCGCCGCTTCACGATGGTGTTTGGTCGCCGGATCTCCGGCGTCACCAACGTCATGCCGCACAGCCGGCGCATGAAGCTTCCGGCCCGTCCGTTCCTGGGCGTGTCGGCCGGCGACGGCGCGGCCATCCTCGACATCATCGGCGACCACCTGGCCCGCGCGGCGGGAGGTCAGCGATGATCGGTCTCTATGACGCCGCCGCCGCGCGCCTGGCCGATCCGGCTCGCTGCCCCGCCATCCTGCAGGCCCTGACCGGGATCGATCCCGACCAGGCCATCGAGATGCTGGCGCTGAGCGCCGACGTCACGGCCCTGGTCTCGCCGATGTCGGACGAAGCCGTGCCCGTGCGCGAAGCCGCCTTCAAGGTCAGTCAGATGGAGGTGTGGACCTTCGGCGTGACCATGGCCCTGGTCTTCCCCGGCGGCTTTTCCCAGTTCGAACCCGCCCGCGACCAGATCAAGGCCGCCCTGCGCGGATGGGTCCCGGCCGGAGCGGCCAGCCCCGTCGAATATGCCGGCGGCCGCACCGTTGAATACCGGATCGACAAGGACGGCGGCCGCTGGCTGCACCTCCTGCGCTTCCGGGTCGCTGTCCAAGAAACCTACGAGGCGCAATCGTGACCGATGTCGATAACCGGGCCGTGCCCGGCACCTATGAGAAAACGCAGACCGGCTATGTCCGTCTGGACGAGCCCACCCTGCCGGCCCCCGCTGCTGTCGCGGACATGGCCGTCGAAGACGCCCAGGCCATCATCGACGCCACCGAGGCCTCCGGCTTCCCGCCGCCGCCCCAAGCCGTGGCCGTCATCGAGGCCGCCGCCAAGGCCCAGGCCGCCGCTACCAAGGCCACCGCCGAGGCTGAAGCCGAAGCCCGCCGCCTGGCCCGTCAATCTCCCAAGCCGACGCCCTCGGCTGGCGAAACCAAGGAATAGGCCGCCATGTCCAGCGCCCAGCTGCTGCTGATCAAAAAAGAAGTCACCTACGGCGTCGATCCGGTGGCCGCCGCCGCCGATACGGTGTGGGGCGAAAACGTCAACTTCACGCCGCAAGGCTCGCGCGCCGCCGCGACGGTCGAACGCCCGGGCGTCGGCCCCGTCGCCGGCTTCATGACCGGCGTCTATGGCGAGCTGTCGGTGGAGATCCCGCTGGCCGGTTCCGGGACCCGGGGCACGGCTCCCAAGTGGGGCTTCCTGATGAAGGCCTGCGGCTGGTCCGAAACCCTGGTGGCTGTCACCTCGGTGACCTATGCTCTGGCCGCCGATCCCTCGGCGTCGGACTCGCTCACCGTCTACTGGCGTGAGGATCGCCGCCTGCACAAGCTGCTGGGCGCGCGTGGTACCGTCAGCTTCAAGTTCGACGAGAACCAACGTCCCGTGGCGATGGTCAAACTCAAGGGCCTGAAGACGCTCGTCGCCGACGGCGCCAAGCCGGTGCATGCCGATGCCACCTGGACCGGCTGGAACGATGTTCGCCCCATTACCCAGGCCACCACCACCTTCAGCTTCGCCGGGGCTAGCGCGCCCTTCCGCAGCCTGTCGATCGACCACTCCGACAACTGCGTCTTCAGCGACCGCCCCAACCAACGCACCATCGACCTGGTCGGCCCGCGCACCCTGACCGGCAAGGCCAAGATGGGCGTGCTGCTGCCCAGCGTGCTCAACCTGGAAACCCTGGCCGAGAACAACACCGTCTCGACCCTGGCGCTCGTTCACGGGGCCACGGCCGGCCTGATCCTGACCGTCAACGCCCGCTTCCAGAACGGCCAGCCGACCTACAGCGACGACAAGGGCCTGGATGTCCAGGAAGCCGACCTGACCTTCAACGCCTCGGCGCTGAACGTCGATGACGATGTGTCGATCGTCCTGACCTGACCCTTTGCCATCCCCGGCGGAATGGTCCGCCGGGCTTCCCGGAGACCGCGCATGACGCGTTCGTTCCTCTACCCGGCCCTTGGCCTGATCTTGACCGCCCTTCGCTTTCTCGTGGCTCCGGCCGCGCTGATCATCGAGCGGATGGTCGAGATCTGGCCGCAGGCCTTTCCCGCTACAGCGCCCTGGGTGCGAACCCTGGGCGATCGGCTGTCCCCCGAGGACGGCAAGCCGCTCGCCCGCCGTATTCGCGCCTACCACCACCGGGTGGCCGACCGTCATGACCATGACCGCCGCGCCGTTCCGGGCCTGATCCTCGCCGTCTAGGCGGACCTGAGATCAGACCAGTGCACGGGCGCGGGACATGCTTCCCGCGCCCGTTTTTTGAGACCCATCACAAGCCCCAAGGGACCATGGACCATGTCCGTCAAATTCGATTTCAAGACCCTGGAAACGGGGTTCAAAGCCGTGTGGCCGGTGAACGTCAACGTGCCGCAGGACGGCGGGGCTATCGAGGTTCAGACCTTCGACGCGGTCTTCCTGGCGCTGACGCCGGAAGAGACCGACGAGGCGCAGAAGGCCAAGGACCCGAACGCGTGGGCAAACAAGTTCTGGGTCGGTTTGCCGAATGTGGATCCGGCCGAGTTCACCGACGCCTATCGCAAGAAGTTCCTCGACCGCGCCTATGTGCGTCAGGCGCTGATCACCAGCTACATCCAGTTCCTGCAGGGCATTCCCGCAAAAAACTGATCGAGGCGGCGCGCCTGATTGCCGTGGGGCGCCGCCAGAACGCCGAGCTGTTGGACAGCGACGTCGAGGGGATGCTCGAAGACCTGGCGGCGTTCGGCTATAGCGCCGCCCAGATCGAGAAGGCGCGGGCCGATATGCAGACCGCGCCGATCGCGCCCAGCGCCTACGATGTTCACCCCGACAATGTCTTCGCCGTCCGCCTGTTTCTGGCGATGCAGAGCCAGTGGCATTGGGTCCCGCTGTCGACCTGGTCGACGGCGCAGATCCGCGCCATGGGCCTCAAGTACGAGGTGCTGGAGCTGACGGCTCGCCTTGAAGACCTGGGCGAGATCGCCACTGACGACTTTCGCCGGATCCGCTTCATGGAAGCCGAGGCCATGCACGCCTGGTCGGAGGCACGGCCATGACTGACCTGATCGCTCGCCTCCGCGTTGAGGCCAACGCCGGCAACAGCGCCAGCGTCATCGGCGGCGTGGCCAAGGACGTCCAGCAGCTGGGCCAGTCCGGCGCCAAGGCCGGCGCGGGTCTGGACCAGGCCACAGCAGCCGGCGGCAAGCTCGATCGCGAGCTGCAGCAGATCACTACCCATGGCGCGGGCGCCCGGCGCGGCCTTGACCAGGCTGAGGTCGGCGCGCGCGGCTTCGAGCGGTCGGCCAACGGCGCGCGGGCCGCCGGCATCGGTCTGGGCGCGGCCCTAGCCGCAATCGGCGGGCGCGAACTGGCGAGCACCATTTCTAGCGCCGCCTTCACCATGCAGGGCTTCGAGACGGGCCTGTCGGCGGTGACTGGCGGTGCCAAGGGCGCGGCTGAGGCCCAGGCCTTTGTGCGTACAGAAGCCGAGCGCATGGGCCTGGTCATCAAGACCGCCACCGCCGACTATATGTCGCTGGCCGCAGCCACCAACGGCACAGCCCTCGCCGGAGAGAACACCCGCAAGATCTGGCTGGGTGTCAACGAGGCTGGGACCGTCCTGAACTTGACGCAGGAGCGGCAACAGCTGGCCATGGCGGCGATCAGCCAGATGGCCAGCAAGCAAGTGATCTCGCAGGAGGAGCTGCGCGAACAGCTGTCATCGGCGCTGCCCGGTGCCCTTCAGGTTGCCCAGCGGGCCTTGGGCCTCACCAGCCAAGAGTTCAACAAGCTCGTCGAGAGCGGCAAGCTGCTGGCCGACGACTTCTTGCCCAAGTTCGCGGACCAGTTGCGCAAGGAGTTTGGTCCGGGCGTCGAGCAGGCTTTGATCACGCCGCTTGGCCAGGCCCGCGTCGAGATCGCGAAGTTCAAGAATTCCATCTTCGACCTGGAAGTGGCGGCCGGCGGCGAATTTCTGGGCGGGATGCGCGAAGGCCTGACCGAACTGAACGCCGAGCTGGCCTCGCCACAAGCCCAAGAGGCGGCTCGCGCGCTTGGCCGTCTGCTCGGCGAGGGCCTGTCGGACGCCGCGTCGATCGCCGCCTTCCTGGCCCAGAACATCAACGGCATCGCCCTGGCCGCCCAGCTGGTCGTTGGCGTCGGCCTGGCCCGCTGGATCGCCACCACCACCATCGAGGCCCGAGCGGCCGCCGCCGCCTATCTGCTCAAAGCCCAGACCGCCACGGCCGGCGCGGCCTCGGCCACCGAGGGCGCCATCGTCGAGGGACGAGCCGTCACCTCTCTGCGCGGCGCCATCGAGGCCGCCGCCCGCGCCGAACTGCAGGGCGCGGTCGCGGCGCGTGAGGCGGCTCTGGCCCGCGAGGCCCTGGCGGCGGCGACCCTGCGCCAGCACGGCGCCCAGCTTCAGGCCTCGGCCTCGGCCCAGACCAGCACTCGCAATCAGGCGGCCTATGCGGCGGCCCACGCCGAGTTGACCATCGCCCAGAACGCGACTGTTGCCGCATCGGCCCGGGCGGAAGTTGCCCAGGCGGGCCTGACCCGAGCGTCGAGCGTCACCGGCGCAGCGATGCGGGGCCTGTCGGGCGCGGCGTCGGGCTTGATGGGTCTGCTGGGCGGGCCATGGGGCATCGCGTTCATGGCCGCAGGCGCTGCAGTCGCCTTCGTCGCCCACGAGGTCGCCGAGGGCGAGAGGCGAGCGCAAGAGGCGTTGGTGACGCAGCAGAGCTACGCAGCGGCGATGTCGGAGGCCTCCGCGATCTTGGCCGAGGCCGGGGTGAATACGCGGGCTTTCGCCAGCGACACCCGAAATGCGATCAGTCCGACCGACAGCCTGACAGGCTCGACCCGTGACCTAACCGTCCAGACGCTGAAGCTGGCCGACGCCCGGCGGCAGGCGGCCGTCGCGGCCCTGGCGGAGAACGAGACCAAGTTGCGCCAGGAGCGCGACGACATCCTCAAACGTGGAGAGCGGACCACCGAAGTCGTGGTCGGCGTGAAGACCAACGGCGACCCGATTAAGCGTCAGATGATGTCGACGTCGCGGGTGGATCAGCTGAACACCGGTATCGCGGCGTCCCAGGCCGCACAAATTGGCCTGATTGTCGCCAAGCCGACTGGCGACAAGCCCAGCACAGCGCCCACGCCGCCCGCAAGCGCAACCGGCAAAGCCGACCGCCAGGAGCTACGCGCCCAGATCAAGGACACGGACCTGGCCGCCGCCGTGGCGGCCCAGAACGCCTACACCGCCGCCCTGGTCGCCGGGGGCGCGGCGCTGGACAACTGGAAGGTCCAGGAGGCCGGCCGCCAGGCTGTCGAGCGCCTGGCGCTGGCCGACCGGCCCAAGCTGACCGCGTCCGAGACCGCCCTGGTCGCATCGATCCAATCGCATGCGGAAAGCCTGGAACGGGTCAAGATCGCCAACGAGCGCATCGAGAAATCGGTGGGCCTGACCAAGTCGGCCGACCTGGACACCGCCGCCCTGCAGCGCCGCGCCCTGGCCGCCGCTCAGGGCGAAGCGGCGATCGAAGCCCTGCAGGTCAGCGAAGCCGGCGCGCGGGTGATGCAGCAGCTGGGGGTCGACACGCTCGACCAGCTGACCGGCAAGACCCTTGAGCACGCCAAGGCGGCGATTGCGTCGGCGCAGGCCTCCGAACGCCAGTCCATCGCGACCCAGAAGACCGAGCGCGTCGCCGCCCAGATCCGCGACCTGGACAAGCGCCTGGCGTCGGAGCTGGCCTATGCCGCAGCGCTCAAGGGCGGGACCTCGGCCCTGGTCGAATATCAGCGGGCTGAGTTCGAACGCCAGGAGATCGAGCGGGCTGGGACCAACCTCACCGACGACCAGGTCGTCGCCATCCGCGCCAAGGCCAAAGCCCTATTCGCCGTCCAAGCGGCGGCCGACAGCGCCCAGCTCGACGTCCGCCAGGCGGAGGAACTGCGCCTCGCACGGCTGACCAATAGCGAGCGCGCCATCGAGGAGCGCTTCCTGCAGCGCAAGTCGCTGCTGCTGGCGGAACACGCCACCTGGACTAAAGAGGAAGTGGACGCCCGCGCCCGCGCTCTGGCCCTGGCCGACCAGGCGGCGGCCGAAGATGCGGCGGCGATCGGCGATCTGAAGCAGGGTCTGGAAGATGCCTTCGTCGAGAGCGGCGAGCTGGGCATGGATCAGGTCGGCGACTATGCCGAACGCGCCCTGCGCAAGGCGATCTACAAGGCCTGGCTGGCCGAACCCATCAACCTGATCGTCAATGCCGTGGTCGGCTCGATCTCGGGCCTGACCGGTTCAATCGGATCGGCCGGCGCGCAAGGCGGCATCGGAGGCGTGGCGTCCCTGTTCAACGGCGCGGGTGGCCTGGCTGGCCTTGCCTCGGGATCAGGCAAGGTGATCACTGACCTCCTCAACAAGACTTCGATGAGCACCTGGAACGCTGCCAAGTTCGGCGGCATGGCCGGCGGCGCGATCGGCGGGGCCGGCACCGGGATGCTGGTCTCCAGCCTGGCCGGGATGCTGGGCATGAAGCAGAGCAAGGGCAACCAGATCGGCGGCACCATCGGCGGCGCGATCGGCTCGTTCATTCCCATCCCCGGCGGCGCCCTGATCGGCTCGGTGCTGGGCAACCTGGTGGGCGGCCTGGTCGGCGGCAAGAAGTCGAACGAGGCCGCCGTGGTCTCGCTCGACCAGGCCGGCGCTGTGACGTCGATCGGCGGCGCAAAACGCACGGATGAGACCACGGCGGCGGCTCAATCCATCGCCTCTGCGGTGGCCCAGATCCAGGCGGCTCTGGTGGCTGGTGGCGCGACGCTGGGCGCCACCGTCAGTAAGATCGACATCGGCCAGCGCGACCCGACCCACCTCAATTTCAGCAACGGTATGGCCATCGACACGGCGGTGGGCGACACCGCAGCCGCCGTCGAGGCCGCGACGCGCACGATCATCGCCAACGCCAAATGGGCGACGCAGGCCCAGACCGATTACGCCCAGAAGATGGTCGCGGCCGGTGCGTCGCTAGAGCAGGTCATCGCCACCCTGCAGACGGCCGGCGGCCTCTCCACCTCGCTCGACGACGCCATCGCCCAGCTGGTCGATCCGGCCGCCTATGAGCGCAAAGCGGCCATGGACGCCATCGAGGCCAACTATCAGGCCCTGAAGGTCCGGGCCCAGGAGCTGATCGCCGCCGGCCTGGCGACCAGCGACGTCCTGGGCAAGATCGAGCGGCTGAAGGATCTGCAGATCGAGGACGCCCTTAAGCGCCTGGGCGAAGTCGTCGAGGAAACCGCAGAGGTGATCGACACGGCCGGCGACAAGCTGCGAGCCGGTGACCTGGTCACCTCGATCGACGACGCCATCCTGAAGATCACCGACCCAGCCGCCTTCGCCAAGAAGTCGGCCGTGGACGGCGTGAACAAGAACTATGAGGCCATGAAGGTCGAGGCCAACAAGCTGATCGCCGCCGGCCTGCTGTCGGGCGACGTGCTGGGCAAACTCGAAGTCATGCGCGACCTGCAGATCCAGGACGCGCTGGCGGGCCTGGTCGTCGCCGCCAAGGAGGCCACGGACGTCTTCGCCGACGCCCGACCACGCCTGCAGTCGTGGCTCGACGGCCTGTCGGCCAGCAACGACAACCAGCTGAACCCGGCCGAGGAACTGAAGATTGCCCAGGCTCAATATGACCGCCAGCTGGCCATGGCCCAGCGCGGCGACGCCGATGCCCTGGGAAGCCTGACGTCCTATGCCGACCGCCTGCTGGCCGGTGACCGCGAGGCGACGTCGAGCGCCACCGACCGGCTTGCCACCTTCAACCGAGTGACCGGCGACGTGACGCGCCTTACCGGCATGAGCGGCTCGTCCAGCAGCGACCCGGTCGTCGCCACGCTGCAGACCCTTGGCCTTAGCCTGACCGCCCTGGTCGCCAACACGTCAGGCGGCCCTGCCGGCGGCGGCCTGGCCGGGGCGATCAGCACGGCGCTACTGGCCAAGCCGACCATTCTAGGCAACTCGCCCGACTTCACCCCGGTGCTGGTCCAGGCCCTGACGCCGCAGACCGACCGGCTCAGCGCGTCGATCGACAGGATGCGCGCCGACCTGGTCGTCAAGCTGGATGAGGTGCGGGCCGCGACCAGCATCGGTTCGAACGCCGTTTCAGCGGCGGTGGAAGCCGGTTTGAGCGCCGTTCAAGCCGCTGTTGAAAACGTTGAGGCGAGCGCTCAGGGGCAGGCTGCCGCGTTCCGCGACCTGAGCGACCAGACCAGCCTCAACAACCTCTTTATCCGTCAGAAGCTGGTCGGCCGATGATCCAGACCGTCATCCTGGTCGAAGTGGACGTGACCTCGCCGGCCGGCGCCGTCTCAACCCTGCGCTTCGCCGATCGGGCCATCCGCCCCATGGCGCCCACCGATGCCGACCGGCCAAACGTCGCTTGGGATGATCGCCTGCAGGAAGCGCCGACCATCCGGCGCGCTCTGTTCGAGGACTTCGCCCAGCTGTCGCCCAGCCTGGGCGTCGGCGCGATGAAGCTCTCCAACGGCGATGGCGCGCTCGATGCCTACCAAGCCCACGTCTGGGGGCAGATCTCGGTCTTGCGCTGGGCAGAAGGGTCGGCCTTCAACTCAGCGGTTCAGGTCTTCAAGGGGCTGGCCGCGCCACCGCGCTTTGGTCATTCAACCAGCGAGCCCAGTCAGGTGACGGTCGGGTTCTATGACTACCGCGCCGAGCTGGACGCTCCGGTTCAGGCCACGAGCTATGCCGGAACCAACGGCGCGGGCGGGGTGCTGTACGAGGGCGCTCCTGACGGCCTGAAGGGCAGGCCCAAGCCCCTGGCCTTTGGCAACCTGGTCGACGCCCACCTGCCCGCTCCCCAGGTCAACGGCGCCATCCGCGCTCACCAGTTGCACGACGGCGCGGTCAACGGCTCGATCGCCATCTTCGATCGGGGCGCGGCCGCAGGCTTCGCCAATCAGGGCGACAAGGTCGGCGCGGCTATCTTCGACCCCTTCAACCCCGCCGCCGCATCCTATGCGACCGACAAGAGCCGTGGCCTGCTGAAGATCAATGGTGACCCGGTGGGCACGCTCAGCTTTGGCTGTCAGGGCGCCAGCTCGGGCGGCTATGTCGACACGGTCGGCCCTATCCTGGCGCGGATCCTGGCCAAGGCCGGCGTCCCGGCCGGTAGGATCGGGGCCAGCGTCGCCGCCCTGGCGGCCGCCGCTTCGGTCGGGGTGTTCTCGCCCGACACGATCTCGGCCAACGACCTGAGCAAGCCCCTAACGCGGGCCGCCCTCATCGCCCTGATCCCCGACCGTCTGGGCGTCTGGCAGGCGACCCTGATCGCGCCACCGGCCGCCGTGGCTGACCTGACCTTGCTCGAAGACCAGATCAAGGATCTGCAGGCCGACGAGAGCGCGCCGGTCCCAGCCGGCGTCATCCGCGTTGGCTACGGCAAGATCTGGTCGACCTTCGCGGGCGCCGACTTGGCCCCGGCTCTGCGCAACACCGCCGCCGCCGAAAAGCTGGGCAGCACCTGGCGCTGGGCGGTCCTGGAAGACGCGGCGGTCAAGGCGCGCCTGCCGGGCGCCTGGCGCACCATCGAGATCGAGACGGCGCTGCGTTCGGAGGCCGACGCCCTGGCGTTGACGGTGCTTCTCAAGGCTCTTTTTGGCCTTCGCCCGGACGGCGCCCCGCGCCGTCAGTGGAAGGTGACATTGGAGATGACCGACGCGGCGCTGGCGACCCCGCTCGGCAAGTCCGTGCGCCTGGTCTATCCGCCGCGCGGCCTGGACGACCGGTTCCTGCTGCTGGGTGAAGAGCCCGGCCGGCCGAGCCGGGATCAGGTCATCTGGACCTTGTGGGGCTGACCATGGCGCTGGGCAAACTCGCTTCCCGCAACCTGCTGCAATATCTGACCCTGGGCGGCACGGCCGGCTCGGCCGCCTTGCCGCTGTCGAACCTGATGGCCAACGCCGTGGCGGCCAGCCCTAGGCACCTGACGCAGCCCATGCGCCAGACCAACATCGCCAGCCTGGCCGCCAACGTCATCGAGCTAACCTTCGACAAGCCCCGTTCCATCGACCTGGTGGCCCTGCTTTTCCATTCGATGGGTCTTGGCGCCCAGTACCGTCTGACCGTCGCCGGCGCCGGCGGAACGCTGGCCGCGCCGATCTATCAGTCGCCCTGGACGAAGGTTCATCCGCGTCGCTTCCCCTCGATGTCCCTGAAGTGGCGAGACCCCAACTTCTGGGGTGGCCAGGCGCTGGTCTCCGATCTCGACGTTTTCCGCCGGCACCGGTTCATTCCGCTATCGCCGGCCCTGATCGCCAGTGCGGTGCGCATCGAACTGGACGACCGGAGCAACAGCGCCGGCTTCTATGACATCGGCGGACTTTGGATCTCGTCGACCTGGTCGCCGGCCCTCAATTTCGAGCGCGGGCGCACTCTTGGCCTGCAGGCCCGCGACCGGGTCGATGAGGGGCCGTCTGGGCGGCGCTTCTCTGAACGTCGCCAGCCTCGCCGCACCATGAACGTCACCTGGGCAGGCCAGACCAAGGCCGAGGCCTACACCTTGTTCGATGACGTGGCCCGGGTCGGCACGACGCGAATGGTCATCTTCATCCCCGACGTCGACGACATCATCGGCTCGCCCCGCGAGGCCTTTCCAGCCACCTTCGCCAAGCTGATCGAGCCCCAGTTCACATACGAGCACCAGCACATGGTGTCCGCCGCCCTTGAGGAGATCATCGCGTGACCACGGCCCTAGAGCGCCTGCAGACGGGCTATTACAACTCCAACCCGGTTTCAGCTGCCAACCCCGGCGGGCTGGATGACGACGGCCACGAGACTAACTTTCCAGCGGCATTGGGCGACGTCGCGACCGCCGCGGGTCTCGCCGGCGCGTCCGCCGCCGACGCCGCCGCCCAAGTAACCCTGGCGGCCGCCTACGCCGCCACCGCACTCAACGCGCCCGGCACGCTGGCCACCCAGACCACGAACCTGACGATCGCGGCGGTTAACGCGGCTGTGAACGGCCAGCTGGCGCAGACCGGCAAGGCCTACCAGGAAGGCATGTGGCTGGTCTTCTGGAACAGCGTGGCCAACTGGATGATCATCCAGCTGGCCACCTTCGTTCCGGCGACGGGCATTTGGACCGGGACGGTCAAGGTCAGCTCGGGCGCCGGCACCTTCAACTCCTGGAAGGTCGCGCTGACCAGCTCGGGTGGCGTGCAACCCGACCGTTCGATCACGGTCGCGGGCGGCATGCTCTCGGGCGGCGGCGACCTCTCGGCCAACCGCACCCTCACCCTTCTACCGGCCTCGGCCGCCGATATGTGGGGCAACAACGACGTCGATGCTGTCACCGGCGCGTCTATCCGGCGCGGAGCGGCCAAGCAGGCCGTGGCCTATGCTGCGACGATAAACATCAACCTCGCTCTGGGTTGGAACGCCAAGACCACCCTGACCGCCAACGCGATCATGGGTTTGCCGACCAACATCTGGGAGGGCTGTTCTGGTCGGATCGAGATCACCCAGGACGGCACGGGCAGCCGGCTGATCACGGCTTGGAACGCCTTCTTCGAGTGGGATGGTGGCGTGCCTCCCGTGCTGTCGACCGTCGCCGGCAAAATCGACGTGATCTATTACGACGTCTATGACGCCTCGGGCTCGCCTAAGGCCAAATGCACCTTCAGGAAGGCGACCTAGCCTTGGCCGGGAAACCTTCAGTCGGGATGATGGGTGACGCAGCCTATACCGCTCCCGGCGTGACCTTCACCGGCTACGCCCACGGCATGGCCTCGTCCCCGACGAGCATTGGCTACGGGCTCGACAAGTGGTGGGTCGGGTGCTCAGGCGGCCAGCTGTATTCATCCCCGACCGCCAAGGCTGGATCCTGGACGCTGGTCACCACCTTTTCGAGCTTCGTTGCGCGGAAGATTGACTACGCCAACGGCCGCTTGATCATCATCGCGAGCGATCAGGTGAAGTGGTCGACTGACGGTTCGACCTTCAACTCGTTTGCGTTCACGTCGATCAGTTCTTCGATCAGCACCTGCTACGCAGGCGGCTACTATCTGGTTGCCTTCGGACCGGGCAGCGCCGGAAAGTACCTCTGGACGGCGGACTTCACGACCTGGACCGTCACCACCAACGCGAGCAGCCTCGATATCGTTGGGTTCGTCTGGGATGGCGCCAAGTTCCTCGCAGCGAGCTATTTCAACGCCGCCCTGCGGTATTTCACCAACCCGGCGCTGACCGCCGCATGGACAAACCAGGGTGTTGCTCCGGGGGTGAACAGATTTAACGCCTTCGTCGCTAGTGGGTCACGCCTGCTGGGCGTCGGCTTTATCGTCGGCTCGAACGCCGCAAGCTGGGGCTGGACAGACGATGGCGGGGCGACTTGGGCAACCAGCGGGTTCGCCGGTACGGACCCATGGGTGGACGCTGACAGCTCCGGTGGCGTGGTGTGGATGTACCAAAACCTGAGCGGGGCCGATGGCCGGCTTTACAAGTCCACTGACGGCGGTGCGACGCCAAACCTCCTGCTTTCCTTGACGTCTGAGACGTTCGGCGAGGTCGCTTATGGCGACGGACGGTTCGTGGCTCGCACTTCAACCAAAATCTATATTGATCGATAGGGATCGAGCATGCGCTACGCGATCATTGAAGACGGCGCGCCCGTCGAGGTCTTCCCGGGCAAACCCTTTACGGCCACCGCGTTGGTAGAGGTCCTACCGCCGGCACCGGCCGAGGGCGAAGAGCCCGGCGAGCCCACTTCGGAGCTGCAGGCGTTCACCGTCATCGGACAGTGGTGCGACGCCCTGACGCCAGAAGAACTTGCTGCTTTCGGGGTCAAGACCGTGATCCCGGCGCCCGCCGCAGCCGAAGGGGACCAGATCGCTTCCACCGAGCTGGTCGTTGATGGCGCCCGGGTGGTCGAACTGGCGACCTATGAGGCGGCAACGCCACCCCACCTGGTCGTGCCCGGGGCTGTGGATATGCGCCAGGCGCGGATCAAGCTGTTTCGCGAGGGCGTACTCGACGTGGTCGATGCGATGATAGCGGCGTCAGAGGACCCTGAGGTCTCCATTGAGTGGCGCTTCGCCAAGGAAGTCCGCCGCGACCATCCCTTCATCAACGGCGTGCAGCTGCTGCTGCAAAAGACCAATCCGGAGATGGACCTCTGGTTTGTCGAGGCGTCGCAGATTGGACCGATGGGGGCCGGTTGATGTCGCTCGGCCGCTACCTCTTCAACCTGCTCGTCTGGCTCGACCAAGGGCTCAATTGCCTGCTGGCCGGCAACCCGGATGAGACCCTTTCGTCCCGCGCCCACAAGGCCATGCTGAAGTCGGCCAGGACCGGCAAGCGCTGGGGCTGCGTCCTCTGCGCCCTGCTGGAGCGCATCGACAAAGGCCACTGCGTCCGAGCTGTCGAATGGGACGAGCGCTAGGCTGCGCTGATCGCCAATCCTATGTTTTCCCTGCTTAAGACGGCGGGGGTTGGGGCGCTGTAACGCCCCAAGCCGAGGGGCGTAAACCCCTCACGTCCGGGGGGTGCACACCCCCTTTCGCCCCGCCACCGGTCCACCGGCGGGGCCTTATTGAGTAACCAAACCCATGGAGTCGAGTCCCTTGTTCTACGCCGTCGAGCCCATCAAGCCGGCGGCCCCCTACCTGGGCGGCAAACGCAACCTGGCTAAGCGCCTGGTCGCCGTCATCGAGACCATTCCCCACCGCACCTATGCCGAGCCCTTCGTGGGCATGGGCGGGGTGTTTTTCCGCCGCCGGCAGCGTCCCCAGGCCGAGGTGATCAACGACTATAGCCGCGACATCTGGACCTTCTTCCGGGTGCTCCAGGACCACTACCTGGCCTTCATCGAGCTGATCCGTTTTCAGGTCAGCTCGCGGGCCGAGTTCGACCGGCTCAAGACCCTCGATCCGGCCAAGATGACTGACATGCAGCGGGCCGCGCGGTTCCTGTTCCTGCAGCGCCAGGCGTTCGGCGGGAAGATCACCAGCCGCCACTACGGCGTCTCGCTGCACCGGCCGGCTCGCTTCGACATCACGCGCCTGGCCGGCGACCTTGAAGACATCCACGCTAGGCTCGCGGGCGTCGATATCGAGTGCCAGACCTGGTCGGAGTTCATGGCCCGCCGCGACAGCGCCGAGACCCTGTTCTATCTCGACCCGCCTTACTGGGACTGCGAGGGCGACTATGGCCCAGGCATGTTCAAGCGGGAGGATTTCGCGGCTCTGAACGAGGCGTTGAAGGGCCTTAAAGGGCGCTTCGTAATGTCTTTGAACGACGTTCCAGGGGTGCGCGAGACGTTCGCCGGCTTCCAGATTGAGGCGGTCGGCACCCACTACGGCATAGCAGGGGCGGGCTCAGCCCCGGCCCGTGAGGTGATTATCACCAACCCCTGACGTAAAGGCCCCGGCGCTGCATGTCGCCGGGGCTCACGCGTGCGCTGAGCGCTCGGATGAAGCCTAAGTCTCGTCAGAAAGATCGAGGTTTCTAAGACCAGCTCGGCGGCGTAGGACCACTCATATGCGCACGCTCGCCCACTGTCAGGATCATGGTCTCGACCTCTATGTCGGTTGCGCCTGCGGCTTTGGCCGGATGATGAAGGCGACGGAGGAGTGTCGTGCGGTACGGCTCTGGACGATCGAGGAGCTGCACCGGATTGGATGGTTTGCTTGCCCGGCCTGCGGGTCCACCGAGGCCGCCGTCTCGATTTATCGAAACGGCATCGGATATTCCCGGCAACTGGAGAACTGGCGGCGGGACGGCGCGCTGTCGCCCGTGCCGATCGACGCTACCAGCTAAGGCCTCGCGAATTTAAGATGCACTGCGAAACCATGTGTCCCGCGCTGCGAAACCAACTGTCGCGCTACAGCCGGACTATTGTCGGACCCGGGGGCGACAGCTCCCCCAGAGGGGGAGCATCTAGCCCTACGCCGCCGTTCGCGCCTTGAAGAAGGCGATCACCTTGTCGCGCGTCTGCATGGTCGGGCCCAGCGGATCGGCGCGGTTCAGGTGCAGGGTCAGGACCGAGTGCGGGGCCATCGGCACGCCCTTGGCCGCAGCGGCATCGGCCAGGTCCACCGTCTCGACCCGGTCGCCGAACTCTCGCTTCAGGGTTTCGAAGCGTTCATCGGGCACCAGCTTGTCGGACGAGAACCGCAGGGCCAGCAGCGACAGGTCCTCGGTCTCGAACCGGGTGCGGGCGCAGGCGATCTCGACGGCCGAGCAACCCAGCGAGCCGGCACCCCTTTTTCCGAACGGCAGCGAGGGCTGCGACATCACCGGCGCGACCACCGACGGCTCGGTCATCATCGCCAAAGCAAATCCGCCGGTGAAGCACATGCCCACCGCCCCGACGCCCTTGCCGCCGCACTCCTTGTGGGCCTGACGCGCCAGGGCCCGCAGCCAGTCGACGATCGGGCTGGAACGATCGGTGGCCCAGGCCGTAAACTCGCGACGCACACACAGGGTCTTGGCGATCTCGCCCAGAGCATAGCCCAAGCTGGCGGGCTTGGCGGGCTTGCCGAACAGGCTGGGGCAGAAGACGGTCATGCCGGCTGCGGCCACGTCGCGGGCGAAGTCCAGGACGCCGGGATGCAGGCCGGGCATTTCATGGATGACGATAACGGCCGGACCGGTCCCGATCCTGTAGACCTCGCGGGTCCAGCGGCCATCGTCGAACTCAAACCGTGTAAAGCCGTCCAGCGCGCTGGTCATCGTGTCCCACCCCCGTGTTGTTGGGCGAGAGCTTGGCTGTGATCCCGCCCGACGACAAGATGTCTAGCGAACACCGTTCAGGTTGTCGGTCCAGTCTTCCATCGGGTCGGGGCGACGGCCGTCCGGCAGCTTCCATTCCCCGCGCCAGGAGAAGTCCAGCGTGCCACACACCCGGGCCTGGCCAGGAACCTTGGGATCATCGCCCAAAGCCTGGATGCGCAGGTCGCGGCGCACAGCGATGCGGCTGAAGCTCAGCCACAGGCGCGTGGCCCGCGGACAGAAGGCGCGGATATAGACCCTGCCCTGCTCGGCCTTGGGGTCGATCTCGTACAGCGAAGCGTCGGCGTCGACGCCCTTCAGACCGGCCAGACCCTTCGGCCCCAGGTCACGGTCCTTGCCCTTGATCAGCAGGCCCTGGGCCGGCACGCCGGTCGCCAGCACCTTGATGGGTCTGGTGCCCATCAGCCCCTGGTCGAACAGCACGGTCAGGCCCGCCCCGGTCAGCCGCTTGGCGTCGGGCGAGATCGGATCATACGAGAACATCCGCTTCTCGGCGTGGGCGGCGGTGGCCGTGGCCGTGGCCGTTACTGTGGCCAGTATGACGCCAGTCACCACACCCCACACCCGCTCTCCCCGGCGAAGGCCGGGGCCCAGATTCATCCGGAGAGTTTGGGGATGTCGCGCCAACAATCGCCGCCAGCAGACCCGGCGCTCATGGGTTCGATCTGGGCCCCGGCCTTCGCCGGGGAGAGCGGGATTTTGAGAGGACAGGAGCAAAACCCTACCGCTTGAAGTGCAGGTTCGCCGCTTGCGGATCAAAGCCGCTCAGCCGCCAGACCGAGCCGTCGCGGGTGAAGGTCAGCAGGCAGGGGCCGTCCTTCTTGGCGGCGCAGACCCGGCCGTCGCCGGTCGGACGCAGGGCACCGGCGATGGCGACGCGGCCCGGCAGCGGCTTTTCGGGGGTGTAGCCGTAATAGGTGGCGGCGGCGCGGAAGGTCTCGGGCCGGATCAAAGCTTCTCCCGCAATGTCGGCGGCAGGACCGGCCAAGGCGGCGGCGATGGCCATCAGGCTGTTGTCGGCCTTGCGGTTGCGGGCCTCGGCCATCAGCCGCGCCTCGATCTCGTATTTCAGCGCCCGGCGGTCGACATGGGCGTCGAAGGTCGCCCGGTCACGATCGCGGATCGCCGTCAGCAGGGTGTGAACGTCGCCGGCCGCATCGACACGGTCGACGGTGGCGCAGGCGCTGAGCGACAAGGTCGCGGCAGTCAGGACGAGAAGGGCTTTGATACGCATGCACAAGGCGTAGCGCCGGAATTGGGCGAATTCCAGTCCAACGCGCTCAAACGAAAAAGGCGCGGACCTTGCGATCCGCGCCTTTCCGATGGTTCTGGATCTCAAGTCCGGCCCTAGTCGAGCTGGCGCTTGATCTCTTCGACGGTGAAGCACTCGATGGTGTCGCCGACCTTGATGTCCTGGAAGCCGGCGAACATCATGCCGCACTCCTGGCCGGACGGGACCTCGGGGACCTCGTCCTTGAAGCGCTTGAGGGTCTGCAGGGTGCCCAGTTCCAGAACGACGATGTCGTTGCGGATGATCCGGACCTTGGCGCCCTTGCGCACGACACCTTCGGTGACGCGGCAACCGGCGACCTTGCCGACCTTGGAGATGTCGAAGGCTTGCAGCACTTCGGCGTTGCCCAGGAAGGTTTCGCGCTGGATCGGCGCCAGCATGCCCGAGAGCACGCCTTTGATGTCGTCCAGCAGGTCGTAGATGATCGCGTAGTAGCGGATCTCGACACCCTCGCGCTCAGCGAGCGCCCGAGCTTGAGCAGAGGCCCGGACGTTGAAGCCGATGAGCGGCGCGCCGGCCCCCTTGGCCAGCATCACGTCGCTTTCGCTGATCGCACCGGCGCCCGACAGGATGATCCGCGCGCGGACCTCGTCGGTCGACATGGCGTCCAGCGACCCGATGATCGCTTCGGCCGAGCCCTGCACGTCGGCTTTGATGACCAGCGGCAGTTCGCGGTATTTCTTGTCCTGCAGCTTGGCCATCATGTCGGCCATGCTGGTGGCGCCCGCGCCGACCGGATGCAGTGACTTCTCACGCTTCAGGCGGATGCGGTACTCGGTCAGCTCGCGAGCGCGGGCCTCGTTCTCGACGACCGCGAAGGGGTCGCCGGGCGACGGTACGCCGTCCAGGCCGAGGATCTCGACCGGGGTGGCGGGACCGGCTTCGGTCAGTTGCTCGTTACGCTCGTTGAGCAGGGCGCGAACCCGGCCAAACTGGCTGCCGGCCACGACGATGTCGCCGCGCTTCAGCGTGCCGCGCTTGACCAGCACGGTCGAAACCGCGCCGCGACCCTTGTCGAGCTTGGCCTCGATCACGACGCCGTCGGCGATGCGGTCGGGGTTGGCCTTCAGGTCGAGGACTTCGGCCAGCAGGGTAATGCGTTCGATCAGCTCGTCCAGGCCCTGGCCGGTCTTGGCCGAGACCTCGACGATCTGGGTGTCGCCACCCAGGCTTTCGACGACGATTTCGTGTTGCAGCAGCTCATTGACCACCCGGGTCGGATCCGAGCCGGGCTTGTCCATCTTGTTGACGGCCACGATGATCGGCACTTCGGCGGCGCGGGCGTGCTTTATCGCTTCAATCGTCTGAGGCATCACGCCGTCGTCGCCGGCCACAACCAGGATCACCAGATCGGTGATGTTGGCGCCGCGAGCCCGCATTTGCGAGAAGGCGGCGTGGCCGGGCGTGTCGAGGAAGGTGATCTTCTCGCCGCCGTCCAGGCGAACCTGGTAGGCGCCGATATGCTGGGTGATGCCGCCGTGCTCGCCGCCGGCCACATCGGCCTTGCGCAGCGCGTCCAGCAGGCTGGTCTTGCCGTGGTCGACGTGACCCATGACCGTGACCACCGGGGGCCGCGACTCCAGGTGATCGTCAATGTCCTCGGCGCCGATGAAGCCTTCTTCGACGTCGGCTTCCGACACGCGGCGCACGGTGTGACCAAATTCGGTCGCCACCAGCTCGGCGGTGTCATTGTCGATGACGTCATTGACCTTCAGCATCACGCCCTGACGCATCAGGAACTTGATGATCTCGACACCGCGAACGGCCATCCGGTTGGACAGCTCCTGCACGGTGATGACGTCGGGAATGACCACTTCGCGCGCGACCTTGAGCTGGTCGGCGGGACCGCCGCGACGCTTTTCCTTTTCACGTTCCCGGGCCCGGCGAACCGAGGCCAGCGAACGCATGCGGTCGGCGGAGTCTCCATCGCCGGCCACGGTCTGGATCGTCAGGCGGCCTTCGCGGCGCATCGGCGCGCCCTTGGCGCGCGACACGGCCTTGCCCGGGGCGGCGGCCTTGCGGCGATCATCATCGTCCTCCGGACGACGGCTGACTTCACCCCCGGGACGCGGCGCCGAGCGCATGGCGCGCTGGACTTCGGGCGTCGCCGGAGCGGCGGCCGGAGCGCCAGGACGCGGACCGCGCGGCGGACCGCCAGGGCCCGGACGGGCGCCGGGCGCCGGGCGCGGGGCCAGGGCCGAATAACGAACAGTCTGGGTCGGGCGGTCGCCTTGCGGACGATCACCCTGAGGCCGGTCGCCCTGCGGGCGGTCGTTGCGGAAGCCGCCTTCCGGACGCGGGCCTCGCGGCGCAGCGTCGGGACGCGGAGCGGCGTCGGGACGCGGCGCGCGTTGATTATAAGGACCGTCCTGGCGCGGAGCGCGCTGGTTGAACGGCTTGTCGCCTTGCGGACGATCACCCTGCGGGGGGCGCTCGCCGGCCGGCGGACGATAGGTGGTGGTCGAGGTGCGATCGTCGCGGCGTTCGCGGCTGGGCTCGTAGGTCCGGGTCTGGCTGGGCGAAGCCGCAGCAGAACGCGGGGCCTCGGCGCGCGGCGCGGCCGGAGCCGCAGCAACCGGTGCGACGGGCGCAGACGCCCGAACGACAGGCGCCGCAGCGACCGGGGCCGGAGCGACGGGGGCCGGAGCCGCGGGGGCCGGAGCGACAGGAGCCGCAGCCACCGGAGCCGAAACCACCGGCGCCGCCGGAGCGGCAGCAACGACCGGAGCCGGAGCCGGCTCAGCAGCAGCCTTCGCAGCCGCAGCAGCCTTGGCGGCAGCTTCGCCAGCTGCAGCTTCGGCGGCACGCGCCCTGGCCTCGTCGGCGACACGTTGCGTCGCCTGACGGTCCTGGTTCTCGCGGGCCGCCTCGATGGCGCGTTGCCGGGCGCGCATCTCGTCTTGCGAGAGACCGCCTGCCGAATTGCCGCCGCCGCCCGAAGACTGGGACGGACGCGGCTCGTTGGTGTGACGGCGCTCAGCCGAGGACGGCGCGGCCATGTTACCGGCCGGCGCGGCGTGCGGACGGGTCCGCTTGGTTTCGACCACTACCGTCTTGGTGCGGCCGTGGCTGAAGCTTTGCTTCACCACGCCGGCGCTCACCGAGCCCTGGCGGGGCTTCAGTGTGATGGGCGCGCGCCCACCAGGGGTGCCGGGCCGACCGTTATCGTTCTCGTCGCTCATGCGCTCGCTTGTACTTCCGCCGGGAGGAAACCCAGCCAAAAACCGTTCGTTCCATGTGAGAAAGGGGCCCGGACGTACTTCCACGAAAGAAGCGCGTTTCCCGACCCTTTACGCACAAGCGCAGCCCTAAGGGCCACGCTCCACCTTGTAGATTCTAGAGCCTTGCGATCAGACCGGCCATGCCGGTGCAATCGAAAGGCTCTAGGGCTCCTCGCGCCAACTCGCCGACCAGGTCGGGGGGAGTAGCGGGCGAAAGCCTGATAACCGCTCGACGTCCAAAGTCCAGCGATCAGTGCCGCGCCCGGCAAGAAGCGCAGTGTGTATCACATTCTCCCCGCCCAAGGCCAAACCCAATTCGTCGGATGTGAACATCCCGAGGATTCGCGGATTGTTCGGCGCCTTGTAGACGGCGGTCAGCATCTTCCGGCGGCCGTCATCGGCGCCGTCGGACGCCTCGATCAGCCAGGCGGTCTTTCCGGAATTCAGCGCGGCGGCGACCTTTTCGAAGCCCGAGATAATGTTTCCCGCCCGCCGCGCAAGGCCCAGACCATCCAGAACCCGCTTGGCCAGCAAGGCCTCGACCTGGTCGGCCAGGTCGGCGGGGGCCGTCAGCTTGGTCTTGGCCGAACGCGAGAACAGGCTTTTCTTGGCCGCCAGCGTCACGGAGTCGCGGTCGGCTCCGACCCAGATCCCCCGGCCCGGCAGCTTGCGCGCCAGATCGGGCACCACGATCCCGCCCGGACCTTCAACGAAGCGGATCAGCTTGGTCTCGTCGGTCGCCTCGCCCAGCACGACATCCTTGCGAAGGCGGAAAGCCTCGGCATGGGTCTTGGGCGCATTAGGGTCGACGGGAATGTCGGCGACCTCAACGGCTGGATCTTGGGGCTCTTGGTCCATGGGGCTCTGAAAGACCTCGGCCCTCCCGGAAAGCCGGAAGGGCCGAAGCGTTTCTTAGTCCTGCGTCTCTTCGGCGGCTTCGGTCGGCGCTTCCGCTTCGACTTCCGCTTCAGTCTCGGCCTGGACTTCCGTCTCGGCTTCGCCTTGCGCGTATTCGACCTCTTCCTCGATCTCTTCGTATTCCGGCTCCGGCGGGGCCTCGACCCAGCCCATGACGATCCGGGCGCGCATGATCAGCGCTTCGGCGTCTTCAGGCGACAGGTTGAAGCTTTCCAGAATGCCGGGCTCGCGAACGCGGGCGCCGTCCTTGGTTTCGAACCAGCCGCGCATGTCGTCCGGCACCAGACCGGCCAGATCCTCGACGGTCTTCACATCGCCTTCGCCCAGGGCCACGGCCATGGGCAGGGTGACACCCTCGATCTCGAGCACCGCATCCTCGACGCCGTACTCGACGCGCTTGGCGTCCAGGGCGGCGGCTTCCTTCTCCAGGAACTCGCGGGCGCGGGTCTGCAGCTCGTCGGCGGTCTCGTCGTCGAAGCCTTCGATGGCCGCGATCTCGTGCGGCTCGACATAGGCGACGTCCTCGACGGCCGCGAAGCCTTCGGTGACCAGCAGCTGGGCGATGACCTCGTCGACGTCCAGGGCTTCCTGGAACAGGGCCGTGGTCTCGGTGAACTGCTTCTGACGGCGCTCGCTCTCCTGGCTTTCCGTCATGATGTCGATCTGCCAGCCGGTCAGCTGCGAGGCGAGGCGGACATTCTGGCCGCGACGGCCGATGGCCAGCGACAGCTGCTCATCGGGCACCACGACTTCGACGCGCTCGTCTTCCTCGTCCATGACGACCTTGGAGACCTCAGCCGGGGCCAGGGCGTTGACGATGAAGGTCGCCTCGTCCTCGGACCACTGGATGATGTCGATCTTTTCGCCCTGCAGCTCTGCCACCACCGCCTGCACGCGCGAACCGCGCATGCCGACGCAGGCCCCGACGGGGTCGATGGAGCTGTCATTGGAGATCACGGCCATCTTGGCGCGCGAACCCGGATCACGGGCCACGGCGCGGATCTCGATGACGCCGTCATAGACTTCCGGCACTTCCTGCGCGAACAGCTTGGCCATGAAGCCGCCGTGGGCGCGCGACAGCATGATCTGCGGGCCCTTGGTCTCGCGACGCACGTCGTAGATATAG
>JANOSS010000190.1:0-36458 GCA_031415995.1 Caulobacter sp.
CTGCGAGTGATAGAATCCGCCGCCGTGCACGGCCCACAGCTCGCCCTTGACGCCCTCTTTCTCGGGTGAGGGCGGCCGCAGGTTGTTGTCCAGCCAGACGAAATAGAATGACGCGCCGATCCAGGCGACGCCGGTGATCACGTGCAGCCAGCGCAGGACCAGGCTGCCCCAGGTGGCGAAATCATAGTCCATCAGGCGCTCACCGCGTCGAGCAGGCGCAGGCGCGAGATGTGGCCGATCTGGCTGATCGCCTCGGCGATCTCCTCGTCTTCCGTGTTGGAAAGCCTCGCCTGCATCGCCGCCAGGATCGCGGTCTTGTCGTTCAGGCGCACGGCGATGATGAACGGGAAGCCGAAACGGGCGGCATAGGCGGTGTTGAGCTGGTGGAAGCGCTCGAACTCTTCCGGGGTCAGCCTGTCGAGGCCGGCGCTGGCCTGCTCGGCGTTGCTCTCGGCGGTCAGGGCCTTGGCGATGGCGGCCTTGCCGGCCAGTTCCGGGTGAGCACGGATCAGGGCCAGCTTGTCGGCGGTGGTCGAGGCGTCCAGCACGGCCATCATGGTGCCGTGCAGTCCCTCGAGGCTGTCGAACGGCCGCTCGTCCCAGGCGCGTTTGACGACCCAGGGCGACAGCTCGAACGCAAAACCCAGGGCGGTGGTGAAGCCGGTCTGGTTCATGCTGTTGAGGATTTTCAGCGACAGGGGAGGGGCCGAGCTCATCTCATAGTCCCTGCTGAACCGACTATAATCACCGTCATCCCGGGGCTTGTCCCCGGGACCCATTCGTCCGCCGCAAGGGCCGGGATGATCTCGCAACCACCGATCAGCTGAACATTGGGTCCCGGGGACAAGCCCCGGGATGACGGGGAAATAGGGGAAGCGATCATGTCGCGCTCCCATACGGATGGGTCGCCAGCCAGTGCAGGGCGATATCGATTCGCCGCGCCACCCAGACCTTGTCGCGGCTCATCACGTGCTCAAGAAACCGCTTCAGCCCCAGGATCCGCCCGGGCTTGCCGACCACGCGGCAGTGCAGGCCGATGCTCATCATCTTCGGCGCGGTCTCGCCCTCGGCATAGAGAGCGTCGAAGGCGTCGCGCAGATAGGTGAAGAAGTGCTCGCCGGTGTTGAAGCCCTGGGCCGCCGTGAAGCGCATGTCGTTGGCGTCCAGCGTATAGGGCACGATCAGCTGGGGCCGGCCGTGCTGGTCGTCATAATAGGGCAGGTCGTCGGCATAGCTGTCGGCGTCATAGACAAAGCCGCCTTCCTGGGCGATCAGCCGGGCGGTGTTGGGGCTGGTGCGGCCCTGATACCAGCCCAGCGGCCGCTGACCGGTCAGGCGGGTCTGGATCTCGATGGCCTTGCCGATATGCTCCAGCTCCTGGTCCTCCGTGAAGTGCTGGTAGTCGATCCAGCGATAGCCGTGGCTGGCGATCTCCCAGCCGGAGTCCATCATCGCCTCGACCGCGTCGGGATGGCGCTCCATGGCCTGGGCGACGCCGAACACGGTCAGCGGCAGGCCCAGCGCGTCGAATAGTCGGCGGATGCGCCAGAACCCGGCGCGGGAGCCGTATTCGTAGAGGCTCTCCATCGCCATGTTGCGCAGGCCGGGGATCGGCTGGGCACCGACCATTTCCGACAGGAAGAACTCGGAGAAAGGGTCGCCATGCAGGATCGAGCGCTCGGCGCCTTCCTCATAGTTGAGGACGAACTGTACGGCGATCCGGGCGCCGTTGGGCCACTGGGCGTGGGGCGGGGTGGCGCCGTAGCCGATGAGGTCTCTAGGATAACCGGTCATGCCGAGCGGGCCCCCTCAGTCGCTCCGCGACAGCTCCCCCAGAGGGGGAGCAGCTGGGTGGCAGATCCTTCCCCTCTGGGGGAGGTGGCCCGGAGGGCCGGAGGGGGCGGCGCGGCGGTTCTCACGAAAACACCCCCGCCGCCGCATCGACGCCAGCCCCCGGCGTCGCCGAGAAGCCTTCCCAGCGCAGCACCGCCTCCAGCGCGGCCAGAGTGGTCAGCACCGCATGCTTGCGCGCATTGACCCCCATGGCGCCGATCCGCCAGATCTTGCCGGTCAGCGGCCCGAACGCTGTGCCGATCTCGATCTCGAACTCGGTGCGCATGCGCATCCGCACCCGGTCACTATCGACGCCGGACGGGATCCAGATGCCGGTGACATTGGTCATCTTGTGGGCCGGGTCGCCGTAGACCTGAAGACCCATCGCCTCGACCCCGGCGACCACGGCGGCGCCGGCCGAAGCGTGGCGGGCGAAGCGGGCCTCAAGGCCTTCCTCCAGCGCCACGCGGGCGCATTCGCGGGCGGCGTAGAGCATCGACGCGGCTTCGGTATGGTGGTTCAGGCGCTTGTCGGACCAGTAGTCCATGATCATCGCCAGATCGAAATAGTTGGAGGCGATGCGGCGGCCGTTGCCGCTAATCGACCCCGCCGTGGCGATGCCGCGCTCCACATGCTTGCGGCCGGCGATGTGGTCGGCGGCGCGGTCGCTGATGGTGATCGGGGCCGAGCCCGAGGGTCCGCCCAGGCACTTTTGCAGACCGGCGGTGACGATGTCGGCCTGCCACTGGTCGACCGGACAGGCCATGCCCGAGAGGGTGGCGGTCGCGTCGACATAGAGCAGGGCGTCATGGCGGCGGCAGATCTCGCCGATCGCCTCGATCGGCTGGGCCATGGTGGTCGAGGTGTCGCCGTGCACGCAGGCCACCAGGCGCGGCTTGACCCGGGCGACCGCATCTTCGACGGCCTGAGGGTCGATGACCTTGCCCCACTCGCCCTCGACCAGGGTGACGCGGGCGTCGCAGCGCTCGGCGATCTCGGACAGCAGCAGGCCAAAGCGGCCGGCATTGACCACCACCACCTCGTCGCCCGGCGCCAGCACCGAGACCAGGGCCGCCTCGATCCCGGCCCGCGAGGTGCCGTCGATCAGGAAGGTCCAGCGGTTCTGGGTCTGGAAGACCTGACGGTACAGCGCCATGGTCTCGTTCATGTAGCCGGTGAATTCGGGATCGAACTGGCCCAGCAGTTGCACCGACATGGCGCGCAGCACGCGCGGATGCACATTGATCGGGCCGGGGCCCATCAACAGGCGGGGCGGGTGGTCGAGTTCGCCGAAGGTGCTCATTTCACGATCCATAAGCTTGTCATCCCGGACGACCCGAAGGGGCGAGCCGGGACCCAGGGGCGGTGCGCACGGCCCCTGGGTCCCGGCGCTCCGCGCTGGCGCGCTCCGGCCGGGATGACAAGGAAAGTTGCTGGGAAAATTGATCGGAAAGCTTTTCCACGAACCCCAGCATGGCCTGCGCCGCCAGGACGCAATCGGCCTGCGTCACCGACTCGGCCGGGTTGTGGCTGATCCCGCCCTCGCAGCGGATGAACAGCATGGCGGTCGGGCAGAGGTCGGCCATCACCATGGCGTCGTGGCCGGCGCCCGAGGGCAGGCGGCGAGGCGGCAGGCCAAGATCGCCGACCGCCTGTTCGAGCAGGGTGGTGAGGTCGAGGTCGCACGGGCTTTCGGCAAGCGCCTGCAGCAGGGTGACAGTCGCCGTCAGGCCGCGCCGGTTGGTGATGGCGTGGATTTCAGCGGTCACGGTCTCGACCGCTTTGTCGCGCGTTGTGGAGGTCTCTGCCCGGATGTCCATGGAGAACTCGACCGCGCCGGGGATGACGTTGAAGGCACCGGGCAGGGCGGTGATGCGGCCCACCGTGCCGACCAGACCGTCGGTCCCGGCCTGGCAGATTTGCTCCAGGGCCAGCATGCACGCGGCGGCGGCGGGACCGGGGTCCTTGCGCAGGGTCATCGGCGTGGTGCCCGCATGGCCGGCCATGCCGGTGATCCGCACCATCAGCCGCTTCTGGGCGGCGATGGCGGTGACGACTCCCAGGGCCAGGCCCTCGGCCTCCAGCACCGGACCCTGCTCGATATGGGCTTCCAGGAAGGCCAGGATCTCGGAGGGTTTGCGGGCCGCATCGGTGATCCGCGCCGGGTCCAGGCCGAAAGCCGTGAAGGCGTCGGACAGGCTCACGCCGTCGGCATCGCGCAGGTCCAGCACGGCGGCCGGGTCCAGTGTGCCGGCAACAGCGCGGCTGCAGCTCATCGAGGCGGCAAAGCGCGAGCCTTCCTCGTCGCCGAACGCGATCACTTCAATGGCGAAGGGCAGGCGACGGCCGGCGTCGCGCAAGGTCTCGACCACGTCGATGCCCAGCATGATCCCCAGTGGACCGTCATAGCGTCCGCCATTGCGGACGCTGTCGATGTGCGAACCGACCAGCAGGGCCGGGGCGCCCGGCGTCTCGCCCTCATAGCGGCCGACCAGACTGCCCGCAGCGTCGCGGCGCACGCTCATGCCGGCTGAGGTTATCCACAGGGCCAGGGTCTGGAGCGCGGCGTCGTGAGCAGGGGTCAGGAAGCGACGCGTCAGCTGGCCATCGACCTCGCTATAGGGCGATACCCCCAGCAGGTCGCAGCGAGCCTTGGCCCTCGCGCCGATGTCGAACTCCCGCGTCACCCCGTCTCGGCTCCGATCCACAGCCAGGCTTGCCGTGGCGTCCTTGGTAGCGCAGGCCAAGCTCAGCCGCGCGGCCCAAGGCCGGCAGGGATCTCGATCACCTGCCCATGCCTCGACCGGCGCCAGATCTTGCGAACGGCGCCTGCGAATAAGTCATAAACTACTTACTTAGCCGGAGCTACGCCTTCACAAACTTGCCGATCGCGCGGACCGAGCCGGTGGCCACGCCGGTCGGCGCGCCGCCGGGGGGTTCGTCGGTGATGGCCAGGGTGGCGGTGTAGGTTCCGCCGCCGCGCAGGCCGGCCGGCAGGGCGATCTGGATCGGCGCGTTCTTCGGGATCATGCCCAGCGAGATGGCTTTCTGGCCCTCGGGGATGATCCACAGCTCGGGCTCGCGACCTGCGGGCATCTCCATCGCCAGCGGGGTCAGGATCAGCTTGTCGGTGGCATGGTCGAGGGTGGCGACCAGGGCCGGCTTGTTCGAAGCCGGATCATTGATCAGCGCCACCTCGGCGGCGGCCGGTGTCGGCGCGACAGCGGGAAGCGGCGGCGCGCGGGGTGTCATCACCAGGGCCGCGACGCTGGCGGCGGCCAGGGCGATGGCGCCCACCGACACGCCGCGCCAGACGCGAGTATTGTTCCATAGCGACGGCTTGGTCGCCTCGCCGATCAGGTTGGCGATCCGCGGCCACAGGCCGGCCGACGGCTCGACGCCCCTAATGTCGGTCGCCAGAGGGGTGAGGTGGTTCTCCCACCATTGCACGGCGCGGGCAAAACTCGGTTCGGCGGCGATGCGGGCCTGTGCCTGGGCGCGTTCGGTCGCATCGAGCACGCCGAGCACATATTCGCCGGCCAGGGGACGTTCGTCTTCGGGCGCGCTGACGTCGGTCATGCTTCGAGACACGCGCGAAGGCTGAGCAGGCTGCGGCGGATCCAGCTTTTCATGGTGCCCAGCGGCACGCCGATCATCTGGGCCAGGGCGTCATAGGTCACGCCTTCGAAGAAGGCGGTGCGCACGGCGCCGGCGTGCTTGGGGTCAAGCTGGTCCAGGCAGCCGTTGAGGCGCACGCGGTCCTCGTCAGTCTCGACGACGCTCGAGGCCAGGGGCGCAGCGTCGGGAATGGCTTCGGCTTCTTCGACGCCCGCCATCACGCGGCCACCGCGCGAGCGCAGCTTGTCGATCGACCGGTTGCGGGCCATCGACACCAGCCAGGTGATCGGACTGGCCTTCTCCGGATCAAAGCGATCAGCCTTGTTCCAGACCGAAAGATACACATCCTGAAGCACGTCTTCCGCCTCCTCGCGGTCGTTCAAGATACGGAGGCAGACGCCAAACAGTTTCGCGGACGTGTGGCGATACACGTATTTCAGCGCGTCGGAGTCGCGGTTGGCTACTCGGGCGATCGCGCGCGAAAGCAGGGCGCGACTGGAATCAGCATCCATTAGGTGAGGCAGCTCCGCGACATTCTGACCCATAACGGTGACACGCTCGCCGACCCGAGGCAATGGTTTGCGTCGCGCCGAAATTCGCTGCCGGCGGTCGCCTGGAAGCGGACTTTGAAGTCCCTACTTCACCGCTCGCATCGCCGCAAAGCCCGCGCTGGCCGCGACCGTGGTCAGGAACGTGCCCCAGGCCATGTCGGCCAGGGTGATGGTGGTCGACCAGACCTTCAGCGTCGCCTGGTTGGTCAGGTCGTAGGTGGCGTAGGCGCAGAAGCCGAACACGGCGGCATTGAACAGCAGGCGCTTCCAGCTGTCCTCGCGGACGGCCGGCAGGATGGCCAGCAGCATGATTGCGGTCAGATAGATCAGGTAGAAGGCCGCAGCCGGAATCATCGCCGGCTGGTCGGCCATCAGCTCGCCGATCCGGGGCCGATAGAGGCGCGGGGCCATCAGGGTCAGCCAGATGATGTCCAGCACCAGCATGGCGCCGCCGGTGGCCAGGTAGCCGAAGACATAGCGGATCATGCGGGGCTCGTGGTCTGGAGGACAGGGCGGAGGCGATAGTGGCTGACGCCCCACTCCTCGCCGCCACGATGGCCGAACAGGCCGGCCGTGGCCAGGAAGAACAGACGCCAGCGACGCCGCCAGACGGCGGCGTCGGATCCGTAAACGCCTTCCAGAACGGGATCGATCACGGCGCGGTTGGCGTCGAAGTTTTCCAGCCACTGCCGCGCGGTGCGGGCATAGTGCGCTCCGCTCCATCGCCAGTCCTGCTCGACCGTGAACAGGTCGGGGAACTGCCGGGGCAGGTCGTGGCTGGGCATCACCCCGCCGGTGAAGAAATACTGGGCGATCCAGTCGGCCGGGTCGTTGACGTCGAAGCGGTAGGGCGTGTTGCGGTGCGTAAACACGTGGATGAACAGCAGACCGTCCGGCTTCAGCCAGCCGTTTACCCGGCCCAGCAGGGCCTGCCAGTTGGACATGTGCTCGAACATCTCCACCGAGACCACGCGGTCGAAGCGCTGGTCGGTTGAAAAGTCATTCATGTCGGCGGTGATGACGGTCAGGTTGCTCAGGCCGCGTGCGGCGGCGCGGGCCATGATGAAGGCGCGCTGCGAGGCCGAGTTGGAGACCGAGGTAATCTTCGAGCCGGGGAAGCGCTCGGCCATCCACAGCGACAGCGAACCCCAGCCGCAGCCCAGTTCCAGCACGGCCTGGCCGTCCTGCAGATCAGCGTGCAGTTCGGTCTCGTGCAGGGCGGCGGCCTCACCCTCGGCTAGGGTGAGGGCTCCTGCCGGATAGAGGCCGCTGGAGTATTTCAGGTTGGGACCCAGCACGACCTCGAAAAAGGCGGCGGGCAATTCGTAGTGCTGGGCGTTGGCGGCGTCGGTATGGACGGCGATCGGGTGCTCGCCCATGGTCCTTGCGAAACTGGCGCTGGCCTCGGCGGGGGCCCCGGCCAGGCGCCGGCGGGCGTCGCTGACCAGGAAATGGATCGCGGCGCGCGAGACCACGTCCGGCATCGGCGTGTCTTCAAAGGCGTGGATGGCGGCCTTGACCAAGCTCATGCGGGGACCCTGCGCTTTGGACCCTCTGCGGGTCATCCAGGCAAAGCTACGCGCGGGCCCGCAAATGGATGCGCCGCGCGTCCAAAACAGTTCCGGCGCCGTAGCTCAAACTCGAGCGTTATCAAGACCCCTGCAGGAAACGATCATTTGCCCGCGCCGCAGTCGACCCAACGTCTAAACATCGCCGTGATCGGGGCCGGGATTTCTGGCCTGTCGGCCGCCTGGCTGCTCGCCAAGCACCATGACGTTACCCTTTATGAGGCCGACAGCCGGCTGGGCGGCCACGCCAATACGGTGGCGGTCGAGGGCGTGCCCGTCGACACCGGCTTCATCGTCTATAACGAGCCCAACTATCCCAATCTGGTGGCGCTGTTTGATCATTTGAACGTCCCCACGGTCGACAGCGACATGTCGTTCGGGGTCTCGCTGGACAACGGCGCACTGGAGTACAGCAGCAACAACCTGCTGGCCCAGAAGCGCAACGTGCTGAACTTCCGCTTCCTGAAGATGTTGCTGGACGTCACGCGCTTCTACAAGACCGGTACGCGCGACATGCTGGAGCTGGAAAAGGGCGGGCTGTGCCGGCTGGACGACTATCTGCGCCAGCAGGGCTTTGGTCGAGCGTTCGCCGAGGATCACCTGCTGCCCCAGGCCGCCGCCATCTGGTCGGCCTCGATGCAGGACATCCGCGAGTTTCCCGCCGCCGCCCTGCTAAGGTTCTTCGACAATCACGGCTTGATGCTGCCCATCGACAAGCGTCCGGTCTGGCGCACGGTGGTCGGCGGCAGCCAGGCCTATGTCTCGCGGCTGGCCGCAGACTTTGAGGGCAAGGTGCTGCTTGGCCGCCCGGTGCGCCACATCCTGCGCGGCTCCGACCATGTGACCGTTCAGGACGCGACCGGCGAAGCGCTGCGCTATGATCAGGTGGTGATCGGCGCCCATGCCGACCAGGCCTTGCGGATGCTGGACGCCCCGACGCCGGACGAGGTCGAGGTGCTGGGCGCCTTCCGCTACAGCCGCAACCGCGCGGTGCTGCACCGCGATCCCCGCCTTATGCCGCGCCGCAAGGCCGCCTGGGCCAGCTGGAACCATGTCGGCCGCCGCGCGGGCGGTGGCGAGGGCGGCGTGACCTACTGGATGAACAGGCTGCAGCCCCTGGACAGCGCCGATCCGTTCTTCCTGTCGCTCAATCCCGAGCGCACGCCCCGCGCCGAGACCGTTCTGCGCGACCAGATGTATGAGCATCCGCTGTTCGATGGCCCGGCCATGCTGGCCCAGCGCCGCCTGTGGTCGCTGCAGGGCCGCGACCGCGTCTGGTACTGCGGGGCCTATTTCGGCTCGGGCTTCCACGAGGATGGCCTGCAGGCCGGCCTGGCCGTGGCCGAGCAGCTGGGCGGCGGACGCCGTCCGTGGGTGACGCCCAATCCGTCGAGCCGGATCTTTGTTGATGATCCGGCCACAGACGACCTGCGCGAGCGGGTGGCGTGACCCAGGCGTCGGCGCTCTATGTCGGCGAGGTCGCGCACCAGAGGTCGCGGCCACGGCGTCATGGACTGCGCTATCGCGTCTTCATGCTGCTGCTGGATCTCGACGAACTGGACGCTCTGGACCGGCGGCTGAAATGGTTCTCGCTGGACCGCTTCAACCTGCTGTCCTTCCATTCCCGGGATCATGCGCAAACCCCGGGGCAGGGGGTCAAGGCGATGGTGCAGGCCAGGCTCGACGCCCACGGCATCGACCTGCCGGACGCCAGGATTTCGCTGCTGTGCATGCCCCGCGTTCTGGGCCACGGCTTCAATCCGCTCAGTGTCTATTTCTGCCGTGACCGGACGGGCGAGCTGAAGGCCATCGTCCATGCGGTGCGCAACACCTTTGGCCAGCGTCACGACTATGTGCTGCCGGTGCGGGGTGAGCGCGGCGGCTGGGTGCGGCAGGCCAGCGACAAGGTCTTTCACGTCTCGCCCTTCCTGCCGATGGATCTGCGTTACGTCTTCGAGATCGCCCCGCCGGGCGAGGCCGTGCATGTCGGCATCGACGTCTTCGACGAAGAGGGGCTGAAGCTGGCGGCCAGTTTCGACGGCAAGCGCGTCGAGCTGACCGACAAGGCCCTGGGCCGGACCCTGATGGGTCATCCGCTGCAGGTGGTCGGCGTTCTGGCGGGCATACACTGGGAAGCGGTGAAGATGGTTCTGAAGGGCTTTGGCCTGTTCGGCTCGCCCTCGCCGTCGGGCCTTTCTGTCCCGCTAGAAAAGGGCGGCGCTGGCTGAATCTGCGCCACCGAAAGCTTCGATCTTCGCAGAGCCAGAACGCCTAGCAGGTCATCCGGAAGCCGACGAAGCCCTGGCGGCCCGCCGGAGTCATACCAAGCGCCGCTGAGCTCGACTCCTCGCGCTCTATATCCTCGTCACCCCGGGACTTGTTCCCGGGGCCCATTGTGCAACCGCAGGCGCGGCGCAGAATAGAACTCTCACGAGGACGCTGACCCATGGGCCCCGGGAACAAGTCCCGGGGTGACGGCGTGTTTTCAGATTTGGACCCTCTGAGGTCAGGATCAACGGCCGCCGGGGATCAGGCGTTGAGCCACGCCTCAAGGTCGGCCAGGGCGCGCAGGCTCATCAGCCGCTTCTTGGCCCGGCCGCGCTCCTTCAGCGGGATCTTGACGCCGTCCTCGCCGGTCTTGGGCGCTTCCATCGGCGGCAGCAGGCCATAGTTGATGTTCATCGGCTGGAAGCTGGTCTTGCCGGCTTCCACGTTGGCCTCGATGTGGCCGCCGGTGACGTGATCGACCAGGGCGCCCAGGGCGGTGGTGGCGGGCGGGGCCTCCAGCGTCCGGCCCAAACGCTCGGCGGCGGCGAAGCGGCCGGCCAGCAGGCCGGTGGCGGCGCTTTCGACATAGCCCTCGACGCCGGTCATCTGGCCGGCGAAGCGCAGGCGCGGATCGACCTTCATGCGTAGGGACCGGTCCAGCAGGCGCGGGCTGTTGATGAAGGTGTTGCGGTGCAGGCCGCCGAGCCGGGCGAACTGGGCGTCCTTCAGGCCCGGGATCATCCGGAACACCTCGGCCTGGGCGCCGTGCTTCAGCTTGGTCTGGAAGCCGACCATGTTCCACAGGGTGCCGAGCGCGTTGTCCTGGCGCAGCTGGACGATGGCGTAGGACTTGACCAGCGGATCGCGCGGATTGGTCAGGCCGACGGGCTTCATCGGGCCGTGGCGCAGGGTCTCGCGGCCGCGCTCGGCCATCACCTCGATGGGCAGGCAGCCGTCGAAATAGGGGACATGCTCCCACTCCTTGAACTCGGCCTTGGGGCCTTCCAGCAAGGCGTCGATGAAGGCCTCATACTCCTGCTTGTTCATGGGCAGATTGATATAGGCCGCCGCGTCGCCTCCGGGGCCTTCCTTGTCGTAGCGCGACTGGCGCCAGGCGACGTCCATATCGATCGACTCGAGGTGGATGATCGGGGCGATGGCGTCGAAGAAGCTCAGCTGGCCCTCGCCTGACAGCTCCAGGATCGCGTCGGCCAGGGCGGGCGAGGTGAGGGGGCCTGTCGCCACCACGACGCTGTCCCAGTCCGCAGGCGGCAGGCCGGCGATTTCCTCGCGCTGGATGGTCACCAGCGGATGGGCCTCCAGACGTCGGGTGACCTCGGCCGAGAAGCCGTCGCGGTCGACGGCCAGGGCGCCGCCGGCGGGCACCTGATGCTGGTCGGCGGCTGACAGGATCAGCGAGTCCATCCGGCGCATCTCGGCGTGCAGCAGACCCACGGCGTTGAACTGCCAGTCGTCCGAGCGGAACGAGTTCGAACAGACCATCTCGGCCAGGCCGTCGGTGTGGTGCGCCTCGGTGCGGATTTTTTTTGATTGCCCTATTGCTTCGCTGCTTGAGGGCGTTCCCGTCTGCCCTATCGCTTCGCTGCTTGAGGGCGCGCCCGAGGGCTCGTCGCGTCGCATCTCGTGCAGCACGACGGGCACGCCGGCGCTGGCGATCTGCCAGGCGGCTTCGGAACCGGCGAGGCCGCCGCCGATGACGTGGATGGGGGCGATAGAGGAAGTCTGAGTGCTCATGGTCGCCCTCATACCCCCGGCTGTCGCCGAACGAAACCTGAGTGTAGGCTAGCCAGGCGTCCGGCGCGTTCAGCGCGGGCGGGCGCGGGGGAAGCAGATGGCCAAGATCTCGGTAGCGGGTTCGGCGTTCGCGGGCTTTGGCGTGATTTCGCGCCATCCGGGAGCGGTCCTGACCTGGGGCGTTGTGATGCTGGTCCTGTCGCTGGCACCGTTGCTGGCGCTGATCCCGCTGATGGGACCCGAGCTCCTCAAGAGCTTCGCGGCCATGATGCCGCCCAAGGACGGGCCGATCGACCAGGACGCCATGCGCCAGATGATGCAGCTGCAGTCGGGCATGATGCTGGTGCAGATCGGCGGCTGGCTGTGGAGCACCTTCATCAAGGCCCTGATCTGCTCGGCGGTGTTCCGCGCCGTGCTGGAGCCTGGCCAGTCGCGCGGCGCCTTCCTGCGGCTGGGCGCGCAGGAACTGTGGCTGACCCTGCTGTTCCTGGTGGTCAGCGTGCTGGCCTATATTGTCGCGGTGATTGCCGCCCTGGGCGTGATGCTGCCGGCGTTCATCGTCGGTCTGGCCAGCGGGTCGCAGGGGCAGGGCGTGACGGCGGGCATTCTCACGGCGGTCGGGCTTGGCCTGGTCGCGGTTGGGGTGCTGGTATGGCTGGGCCTTCGCCTGTCCATGGCCGCCCCCATGACCTTTGCCGACCGTCAGTTTCGCCTGTTCGAGTCGTGGTCGCTGACGCGCGGTTCGGCCTGGCGGCTGCTGGGCGTGGCGCTCCTGAGCCTGCTGATGGTCTTCGTCATCGAGCTGATCGTGGCCGGCGTGGTGCTGGGTGCGATGTTCGCGGCGGGCGGACCGCCGGTCTGGCTCCACGATCCCCAGGCCGTGCAGGCGTTCGTGGCCCAGCCGCCGCTCGATCTGCTGCGCCGCGTCTGGCCGTGGCTGGCCGTGGTGGGTCTGGTCTGGACCCTGATCGGGTCCTGCCTGGTCGCTCTGATCTGCGCGCCGTGGGCGGCGGCCTACAGGGATCTGAGCCTGCCGCGGGAGGCGTAACGCGGCGCTGGCGCCACGTCCGGCGGAAATCTGTCCGAGCGGCACCGCGACGCGTCGCAACCCGGGGCGGCGCGTCGTAAACAAGCGGCTCCGCGCGACTCAGGCCGGGTAGTTTGACAGGGGCGTGCGATGACGGATGGATCGGTCGCGATCGGGGCGACCGTTCGAGCGGGGGTGGCGGGCCTGGGTCCGTCGGTCCGCGCCTGCTGGGCCGCTCTGCTGACCGCCGTCGTGATCACTGTTTTGACCGGCGTCCTGCCGCCTGCCTTGGGCGGCCTGGCACCGCTGGCCCAGGTCATCGCCATAGCCCTGGCCTGCGGAGCGCTCTATCGCCACGCCTTTGGCAAACCCGCCGGACTGGCCGGCCTGCGCTGGGGTCTGGACGAGTGGCGGCTGCTGGGCGTTCAGGCCCTGATCGCGGTGTTCCTGTTCGTGGTGGCCACCGTGCTGATCCTGGTGGTCGGCGCCATCGCCCTGGGCGTGGCGCGGGCCAATGCACCGGGCTTTGACGCGACCTCATCCCAGGCCTGGCGCGACGCCCTGGCCGGTTCGGGGCCCGGAACCATCGTCGCCGGCGCCGCGCCGCTGCTGGGTCTGGCCCTGCTGCTCTGGCTGGCTTTGCGCCTGTCCCTGGCGGCGGCGGCCTCTGTGGACCAGTCGGGGGTGCGGGTGCTGAGCGCCTTTCCGCTGACCCGCGGCGTCTCCCTGCAGGTGCTGGTGGCCGGCGTTCTGCTGGCCGCGCCGGGCGCTGTCCTGCTGGGGGCTTTCAACCTGGCCGGACGCTGGGCCGGTCCAGGCTTTGACGGCGTGCTGGCGGTGCTGGGCGCGGTCTTCGGCTATGTCTATCTGGCCCCGGTCTGGACCGGGGCGCTCGTTCACGTCTATCGACGCCGCCATGGCCCGGCCGCGTCGTCCTCGCAGGAAGTCTAGATGACCGCGCTTTCGCCCGTCGACGCCGCCCTCGAAGGCCTGCGGACCATGCGCCGCCACCCCGTTGTGGTGCTGGCCTGGGCCGGGTTCTCGCTGGTGATGCTGCCGCTGCTGGGCCTGCTGGCCAAGATCGTGCTCAGCGAACAGGACCGCCTCAGCCTGACCCTGCGCCAGCCCTCGGCGGACCCGCGCGAGATCCTCGACTTTATCTCGCGCCTCGGCGGGGTGATGGTGTTGCTGATCATGCTGGCCCTGGTGCTGGGCGCGATCCTGTCGGCGGCCATCATGCGCGCGGTGCTGCGCCCCGAGCAGCGGCGCTGGGCCTATCTGAGGGTCGGGCGTGAAGACCTGCGGCTGCTGGCCGTGTCGCTGATCCACTGGGCGGCGGCCCTGATGCTGACGATCATTCCCGGCGGCGTGGTGGCGCTTGGCGCTGCGCTGCTGGCCGGGACGCCGGTGGCCGGCTGGTTCACCTTTCTGGGCGGCCTGACCGTCATCGGCCTGTCGACCTGGGTGGCCGTGCGGCTGTCGCTGCTGGCCCCGCATGCCTTCGTGAGCGGCCATGTCGATCCGCGCGCGGCGTGGCTGCTGACCCATGGCCAGTTCTGGCGCCTGCTGGCGATGGTCGCGATGGTGATCGTGATGTGCGTGATCGTCTCGATCCTCGGCACCACCCTGTCGAGCATCGTGGGCGCGGTGATCGCCGGCGGGCTCGACGATCCCCTGGCGCCGGGCGCAGCGGCCAGCCACCCGCGCCTGATCCTGGCCCTGCTGGCCAATCTGCTGCTGGCCCCGGTGTTCCTGACCCTGCAGGCGGTGATCGTCACCTCGGCCCCCGCCGCGGCCCTGCGGCAGCTGACGGCGGGCGAGGCGTAAAGTCAGCCTAAAGTCGATTTGAAGTCCTATTTCTTGTCATCCTGGAAGCCTCGCAGAGGCTGTCCGGGACCCAGGGGCCGACGGCATCGCGGTTGCCCCTGGGTCCCGGCTCTCCGCTTCGCTGCGGCCGGGATGACAAGCTTATTTTGAGCTTGAACTTGGAGTCAGGCTTAGGCGGCCGCGCTGGGCCGTGATCCCACCCGTTCGCGCCACGCGCCGAGATGCGGCGTCTCCTCCGGTGCCTCCAGGCCGATGAAGCTGGCGAAGTCGATCGTGGTCTGGGCCACGATGTCGGCGATCGAATAGGTCTCGCCGGCGATAAAGGCGCGGCCGTCGGCCAGCTCGCGATCCAGCCACTTCATGGCCCGGGCCACGGTCTCGCGGTTGGATTCGCCGAAGTCCTTGTTCTGCGTCAGCAAGGCGGCGGTCAGCGGATGGGCGTGGCGCCAGAACATGCCGACCGGGATCAGCAGCTGGAACTCGATCCGCCGCACCCACATGTCGATCTGGGCCTGCTCCAGAGCCGTGGCACCGAACATCGGCGGCTGCGGGTGCAAAGCCTCAAGATAGCGACAGATCGCGACGCTCTCGCTGATCATCGTCCCGTCGCCGAGCTCGAGCGTCGGCACCTGGCCCAGGCTATTGCGAGCCTTGTGCTCGGGCGACTTGTGGCCGCCCTGGCGCATGCCGACGCGGATCTCCGGAAGATCGACGCCCTTCTCGGCCAGGAAGATGCGGACCCGGCGCGGATTGGGCGCGGGGTTGGCTTCGCCATAGAGCTTCATCGAGACCTCCCGTATGAGCGACGCAGACGGCCACTTTCAAACAGATGTTAGAGTCGGCGAGGCGCGGCGGGCAAGCGGCAATCGCGCTGAGGTCGATTTCGGCGTCCACGCCCTGTCGAAACGCCGCAAACCTTGTTACGCGTAGCGCCTGTATCGTTCCGTCCCCGAGGGCCGCATGTCCAAGTTCTCCGCCTCCGACGCCGCCTTCGTCGGCTTCCGGCTCGTGCGGGAGCATCCTCGGACCATTGCGGTGTGGGCGGTGCTGATGACGGTGCTGTCTCTGTTGACCAGCACTCTGACCATCAAGGTCGCCGGTCCGCAGCTGAACGCGTTCATGGCGCTCAGCGCCGACAACAACGCCTCTCCCGAGGAGATGGTGTCGTTCATGGGCGGACTGGCGCCGCTGATGGGCGTGTCGCTGATCTACAGCCTGGCGCTCTATTCGGTGATGCTGGCGGCCGTAAACCGCATGGTCATGCAGCCGGGCGACAGCCGCTCGGCCTATCTGCGCTTCGGCGCGGAAGAACTGCGGCAGGCCGGAGCGCTGATCCTGGTGAACCTGATCTTTCTGGCGGTCTATGTCACGGCCATCCTGCTGTCGGCCATCCTGGTGGGGATCGGCGTGGCGGCGGGCGGCGGCGCCATCGCGGCGCTGACGGGCCTCATCGGCTTTGTCGGCGTGGCCTGCCTGATGATCTATTTCGCCGTGCGGCTGTCCTTTGCCTCGACCATGACCTTTGACACCGGCCGGATCGCCATCCGGGCGTCGTGGGCGATGACCAAGGGGCATGTCGGTGCGATGCTGGGCGCCTATGTGCTGGCGATCGTGATGGCGGTGATCGTCTATCTGCTGATCATGACCATCGTGGCGGCCGTGGGTGTGATCGCCTCGGGCGGCATCGGCGGCCTTGGCGCCCTGTTCGAACCGGACATGAGCTCGCTGGAGACCTTCTTCACCCCGATCGGCCTGGCGCGGGCAGTCTTCGCGGGCGTGATTTCGGTGCTGACCTCGCTGATCATCTTCTCGCCGGCCCCGGAGATCTATCGGATCCTCAAGGCGGGTGGCGAGACGGCCCCGCCTTCCGAACAATAGCTTGTCATCCCGGAAGCGCGTAGCGCTATCCGGGACCCAGGGGTCGGCGCACTGCGGTTGCCCCTGGGTCCCGGCTCTCCGCTACGCTGCGGCCGGGATGACAACACTTTGAGCGTTAAGCCCGCTTAGTCTTCTTCAGCTCCGCCACCCGCGCCTTGCGGCGGGTTTCGTGGCGGTCCAGCACGTCCTTCAGATAGCGCCCGGTCCAGCTGGCCTCGACCTTGGCCACGTCCTGGGGCGAGCCCACGGCGACGATCTCGCCGCCGCCGTCGCCGCCTTCGGGACCGAAGTCCAGCAGCCAGTCGGCGGTCTTCACCACGTCGAGGTTATGCTCGATGACGACCACCGTGTTGCCCTGGTCGACCAGCTCATGCAGCACTTCCAGCAGCTTCTTGGTGTCCTCAAAGTGCAGGCCGGTGGTCGGCTCGTCGAGGATGTAGAGCGTGCGGCCGGTGGCGCGCTTGGAGAGCTCCTTGGACAGTTTGACCCGCTGGGCCTCGCCGCCCGACAGCGTCGTCGCCGACTGGCCGACCTTGATATAGGTCAGGCCCACCCGCTTCAGCGTCTCCATCTTGTCGCGGATCGGCGGCACGGCCTTGAAGAAGTCGGCGGACTCCTCGACGGTCATGTCGAGGATGTCGGCGATGGTCTTGCCCTTGAACAGGATGTCGAGGGTCTCGCGGTTGTAGCGCTTGCCCTTGCAGACGTCGCAGGTGACGTAGACGTCGGGCAGGAAGTGCATCTCGATCTTGATCAGGCCATCGCCCTGGCAGGCCTCGCAGCGACCGCCCTTGACGTTGAAGCTGAAGCGGCCGGGGCCATAGCCGCGCACCTTGCTTTCCGGCAACTGGGCGAACCAGTCGCGGATCGGGCCAAAGGCGCCGGTATAGGTGGCCGGGTTTGAGCGCGGGGTGCGGCCGATCGGGCTCTGGTCGATGTCGATGACCTTGTCGAAGTGCTCCAGCCCCTCGATGCGCTCATAGGGGGCCGGGGCGTCGCTGGCATTGTTCAGGCGACGGGCGGCGGCCTTGTAGAGGGTCTCGATCGTGAAGGTCGACTTGCCGCCGCCGCTGACGCCGGTAATGCAGGTGAAGGTGCCGACCGGAATCTCGCCGGTCACGCCCTTGAGGTTGTTGCCGGTGGCGCCGATGACGCGCAGCATCTTCTTCTTGTTGATCGGCCGGCGGTCTTCAGGGACCTCGATCTCGCGGGCGCCGGTCAGGTACTGGCCGGTGATGCTGGCGGGATTGGCCATGATGTCGGCCGGCTTGCCCTCGGCGACGATCTCGCCGCCGTGCACGCCCGCCGCCGGGCCCATGTCGATCACATAGTCGGCGGTGAGGATGGCCTCCTCGTCGTGCTCCACGACCAGCACCGAATTGCCCAGGTCGCGCAGGCCCTGCAGCGACTGCAGCAGCCGGGTGTTGTCGCGCTGGTGCAGGCCGATCGACGGCTCGTCCAGCACATAGAGCACGCCTGTCAGGCCCGAGCCGATCTGGCTGGCCAGGCGGATGCGCTGGCTCTCGCCGCCCGACAGGGTGCCCGAGCCGCGTGACAGGTTCAGATAGTCCAGGCCGACATCGACCAGGAACCGTAGGCGATCATTGATCTCCTTCAGGATCCGCCGGGCGATCTCCATCTGCTTGTCGCTGAACTGGGCCTCCAGGCCGGCGAACCAGTCCTTGGCCGGACGGATGGCCAGCATCGAGACGGCGGCGATGTCCATGCCGGCGATCTTCACCGCCAGGGCCTCCGGCTTCAGGCGCTTGCCGTGGCAGACCTCGCAGGGGGTGTCGGACTGGTAACGGCCCAGTTCCTCGCGCACCCAGGCGCTGTCGGTCTCGCGCCAGCGGCGTTCGAGGTTGGGCATGACGCCCTCGAAGGGCTTCTCGACCTCGTATTTGCGGGCGTTGTCGTCATAGATGAACTTGATCTTCGTGCCGCCCGAACCGTGCAGCACCACATCGCGGGCGCTCTGGGCCAGCTTGTGCCAGGGCTCGTCCATCGAGAAGCCGTAGTGGCGGGCCAGGGCCTGCAGGGTCTGGGTGTAGAGCGGCGAAGGACCCTTGGCCCAGGGCGCGATGGCGCCCTTGTGCAGGGCCTTGTCCTTGTCGGGGACCACCCGGTCGGCATCGAAGGCCAGCTTGGCGCCCAGGCCATCGCAGGCCGGGCAGGCGCCCGCCGGATTGTTGAACGAGAACAGCCGCGGCTCGATCTCGGCGATGGTGAAGCCGCTGACCGGACAGGCGAAGCGTTCCGAGAACAGCAGCCGCTTGGGCTCCTTCTCGCCCTCGTCGATCGTCGCCCACTCGGCGACAGCGAGGCCATCAGCGAGACGAAGCGCCTGCTCGATGGAGTCGGCCAGGCGCTGCTCCATGTCGGGCTTGGTGACGATGCGGTCCACGACCACGTCGATGTCGTGCTTGAACTTCTTGTCGAGGGCCGGAGCGTCCTCGATGGGATAATATTCGCCGTCGATCTTCAGTCGCTGGAAGCCGGCCTTCTGCCACTCGGCGATCTCCTTCTTGTACTCGCCCTTGCGGTCGCGAACGACCGGGGCCAGCAGATAGAGACGTGTGCCCTCGGGCAGGGCGGTGATCTTGTCGACCATCTGGCTGATGGTCTGGCTTTCGATCGGCAGGCCGGTGGCGGGCGAGTAGGGCACGCCCACCCGCGCCCACAGCAGGCGCATATAGTCGTGAATTTCAGTGACCGTGCCGACCGTCGAGCGCGGGTTCCTCGATGTCGTCTTCTGCTCGATGGAAATGGCCGGCGACAGGCCCTCGATCAGATCGACATCGGGCTTGCTCATCTGTTCCAGGAACTGGCGGGCATAGGCCGACAGGCTCTCGACATAGCGCCGCTGGCCCTCGGCATAGATGGTGTCGAACGCCAGCGAGCTCTTGCCCGAACCCGACAGCCCGGTCAGCACCACCAGCTCGCCGCGCGGGATATCAACGCTGACGTTCTTCAGATTGTGCTCGCGGGCGCCGCGCACGCGGATGAAGTTCAGTTGTTCGGCCATGTTTTCCGGAACGCAGAGAGCCGCCAGGAGGGTGCAGCGGGGCGGCTATATGTAGGGCTCGATCCGGCAATTAACACAAGAACAAGATGCGAACAAACGTCGCGCCCCGGAAGCTGCGCCGGCTGCTGACAGTAGGTGTCAGCAGGGTGTCACGGCGCGGAGTTTGGTTTCCGGAGCTTAACCGCCTTTGAAAGCGCCATCTTCAGCAGTGTCTGGCTCAATGGGGCCAGAAACGGAGCGCATCATGAGCAAGGCCGCCAAGCCCGCCAAGGCTGACAAACCGGGTCAGGGCAAGCAGGCAATCCGTGACGCCCATGGTCCAAAGCCGCGCAATCCGGTCGTCGACTTCATGGTGTTCATCGGCGGCGTCGGCTCGCTGATCTATGTGTTCAACACCATCGCGCCGAACTAGGCGCGTCCCGGCCAGCCTTCTCAGAGTCTGTTGGGCTGAACGAGCGGGCGGTGGTTCGACCCGGTTGCATCCAGTTCTGACGCGGGCAGGCCCGGGAGAATTACGGGTCAGGCCGGTTGTTTTGCTGCCATGCGGCGCCACATCAGGATTCGCGCTGCTAGAGCTCTTTCCGACCTGATCGCTTCATCAGGGCCGGGCTAGCTTTCTACAGGACCTGCAAAATTGCCCTGGAGGCGATGGCCTGGCGACGCGGGACGGGGAACACCATGACCGAGGCCGACCAGTACAGGACCCAAAACCATCCGCTGCGGGTGACCCTCAGCGAGTTGATGCATCTGCGCTCTCTGCCGCTGGAGCGCGCGCCGGTCCGCCTACGCCAATGGCTGATGATGGTGACAGCGGTCGAGCGCGAGGCCGAGGCGACCTTCCTGTCGCTGCTGCATCCTGACCAGGCGCAGGCCGTGGCGGCGGGGCGGCTGCTGGTCCCCACGCCGCACGGCGGCTGGCTGTGGGAGCGCCACCAGGAGTTCTCGACCTGGACCGGGTTTGACCATCAGCCGCTGGCGGACGATCTGGCGTTCGAGCCTGAAAGCTGGCCCGCCTTCCCGTGGCTGGCGGGCGCGCCCGGGGCGGTGTTCCGCTGCGTTGAGATCTCGGTCTCGGCGGCCAGCGACCGCGCGCCCGATCTGGCGGCGATCGCCGGGCACATGGACCTGACGCGCTGTGTCAACTGCGACGTCTTCGACGGCGCGGCCCGGATCTGGACAGATTTCCGGGCCGGGCCGAGCGGGGCCGGACGCATCCATGTTCATAATCGCGGCCTGGCCCATGACGAGGTGTCGCGGCTTGTCCAGACCCTGCTGGAGATCGGCAACTATCGCAAACTGGCCCTGATCGGCTTCCCGCCGGCCCGCGAACTGCTGGCCTGGCTGGACGGAGCCGAGGCGCGGCTGGCGGCGATTAACGCTGAACTGGCCCTGGCGGGCGATAGCCAGTCGGTGCTGGATCAACTGCTCAGCCTGTCGGCCGAAGTGGAGCTGCGCACCGCCAATACGCACTTTCGGCGGGGCGCGACCGAATCCTATCACCGCCTGACGCAGGACCGGCTGGAAGCGTTGCGCGAGCAACGGATCCCGGGGCACTCGACCACAAGTGAGTTCATCGCCCGGCGGCTGCTGCCGGCCATGCGCACCTGCGAGGCGGCCGACCGGCGGCTGGACGACCTGTCGACGCGGGTCGCCCGCGTCAGCGACCTGCTGCGTGCCAAGCTGGGCATGGCCCTGGATCACCAGAACCAGGCCCTGCTGCACAGCATGAACGAGCGGGTGGCCCTGCAGACCAAGTTGCAAGGCCTCGTCGAGGGCCTGTCGGTATTCGCTGTCAGCTACTATGTCGTGGGCCTGGCGGGCTATCTGCTCAAGCCGTTGCTGCACGGGTTGCCGGGCGCGGCCGAGGCGGTTCTGTCGCTGCTGGTGCCTCTGGCGCTTGCGGCGGTGGCCATCGGCTTGCACCGCCGCAAAAAGCGGATCGTTGGCCGCTAAAGGTCAGGGCGCTCCGTTTGCAGATTTCGGCGGGGACGATTTGAGGAAAACTACGGGGCTCGGCGATTGCTTTGCTGCGCTGCAGCGCCACTTGTGAGTCCTGCCGCCGCGACGTGGCGACCCCTGATTAGGACGGCCTCCATGCCCACGCTTTTCGACCCTCTGCGCCTCGGCGATCTGGATCTGCCCAACCGCGTGATCATGGCGCCGCTCACCCGCCTGCGCGCCGGCCCGACCCAGATCCCCAATGCGCTGATGGCCGAGTATTACGCCCAGCGCGCCAGCGCCGGCCTGATCATCTCGGAAGGGGTACCGGTCTCGCCCCAGGGCGTCGGCTATGCCGGCGTGCCCGGCATCTGGTCGCAGGCGCAGGTCGAGGGCTGGAAGCAGGTCACCCGCGCCGTGCATGCCAGGGGCGGTCGCATCTTCATGCAGATCTGGCACGTGGGCCGGATCTCCGACCCGTCGCTGCTGAACGGCGAGGCACCTGTCGGCCCCACGGCCATCGCGGCCAAGGGTCATGTCAGCCTGCTGCGTCCCGAGCGGCCCTATCCCACGCCTCGCGCCCTGACGACGGACGAGGTCAAGGGCGTGGTCGAGGATTTCCGCCGCGCTGCCGCCAACGCCAAGGCTGCGGGCTTTGACGGCGTCGAACTGCACGGCGCCAATGGCTATTTGCTCGACCAGTTCCTGCAGGACGGCTCCAACCAGCGCACCGATGAATACGGCGGCCCGATCGAGAACCGCGCCCGCTTGCTGCTCGAAGCCACCGATGCCGCGATCTCGGTGTTTGGCCCGGGCCGCGTAGGCGTCCATCTGGCCCCGCGCGCCGACGCTCACGCCATGGGCGACTCAGATCTGGCCGCGACCTTCGGCTATGTGGCCAGGCAGTTGGGCCAGCGCGGCATCGCCTTCCTGTGCGCCCGCGAATATCAGGGCGATGACAGCCTGGGCCTTGCGCTGAAGGCAGCGTTCGGCGGCGTCTATATCGCCAACGAGAAGTTCACCGGCGGAACCGCCGATGCGGCGGTGCAGGCCGGCCAGTACGACGCCATCGCCTTCGGCAAGTCCTATATCGCCAATCCCGACCTGGTCGAGCGCCTGCGGATCGGCGCCGAGCTGAACGCGCCGATTCCTTCGACCTTCTATGGCCCCGACGCGCGCGGCTACACCGACTATCCGGCGCTCGACGACGTCGTAGCCGAGGCGGTCGCGGGCTAGCGTTTTCCGATAAGTGTGAAACGGCTATCGGATCGAAAAACGCTCGAAACTTCTGATTTAGAGCCCTTTTCGTCCCACCCTGATGAAGCCATCAGGTCGGAAAGGGCCCTAGACCCGACGCGGTCTATCTGCGCCACGAAGCAGCCCTGGGCGGTATTGTGAGCGTGCAGATAGGCCGCGCCGGCGGCTCCACCCGATTCCTGCGATCAGAAGTGTCCCGTCAGGCCTTCTTGTTCAGCGTGATGGCGGTGCCGCTGGAGACCGGATTGTTCATCCGCGCCCCGGCCCCATAGCCCGAGGCCGGGGCGCGCTGGTTGGCGATCTCTTCGGCCACGGCTTTCACCAGGCCTTCGGTTACGGTGCGGGCGGCGTTGAGGGCGCGGGCCTGGCGGGCCAGGACAGCGTCGAAGGCCTCGGTGGCGCGGATCAGGCGCAGGCGCAGGGCGGCGTCGGCGCTGGAGATCAGAGCGATGTTGGCCCGCACCCGCGCCGACTCGTGCCGGTAGAGATTGGCCAGCTTGGCCGTTTCCTCGACATACTGCGCCGCGTCCTGCGGACGGCGAGCTTCGAAGGCCGTGGCCTCCTTGGCGATCAGGTCGGTCAGGCGCTCGGTCAGGATGACCAACTGGTCGACGCGGTCGTTGGGGTCGTGTGCGGCGAGGGCCATGACTAGTCCTTCAACCCTTGAAGCTTGAGCATTTCACGCTGGACGGTGCTGGCCAGACCGATGCCGCCGGCCTTCGAGACTTCCTTGGCCATCGATTCGGTCAGCAGCGACTTGAACATGTCCTCGGCCTGACCGCCGCCGAACGGCGCGGCGGTTTTCACGCCGGCGAACATCGACTGCATCATCACCGACAGGAACGAGGCCTCGAACTTCTCGGACGTTTCCTTGATCTGGCCGCGCTTGAGCAGTTCGGCGCCCGAGGTGGGCGGCGTGGGCGAGGCCTGCAGGTTGGTGATCGGCGGGGAGGCCAGGGTCAGGGCGCTCATCACATCACCTCGATATCGGCTTGCAGGGCCCCGGCGGCCTTCACCGCCTGGAGGATCGAGATCATGTCGCGCGGGGTCACGCCCAGGGCGTTGAGGCCGCCGACCAGGCTCTTGAGCGAAGCGCCGCTGCTGAGCGTGATCAGCTTCTTGCCCTTTTCCTCTTCGACACTGACGGCAGATTGCGGAACCACGGCGGTCTGGCCCTGGCTGAACGGAGCGGGCTGGCTGACGGCCGGGCTCTCCTGGACCGAGATGGTCAGGTTGCCCTGGGCGATGGCCACCTGGCTGATGCGAACATCGTCGCCCATCACGATGACGCCCGCCACTTCGTCGATGATCACCTTGGCCGGGCCGTCGGGCTCGACCTGCAGGTTCTCGATGGCGGTGATGAAGCTGATCATGTCCATGCCCGCCGGCGGGCGCACGGCGACGATGGTCGGGTTCTGGGCCTGGGCGCTGCGGGGGAACTGGCCGTTGATGGCGTCGGCGATGCGACGCGAGGTGGTGAAGTCGGGATTGCGCAGGGTCATGCGCAGCTCGCCCATATTGACCATCTGGAAGCCGGTTTCCCGCTCGATGATGCCGCCGGCGGCGATGCGGCCGGCTGTCGGCACGCCCTTGGAGATCGAGCTGCCCGAAGCCCCGCCCGCCGAAACCGAGCCGGTCTGCACGCTGCCTTGCGCCACCGCATAGGTCTGGCCGTCGGCACCCTGCAGGCTGGTGACCAGCAGGGTGCCGCCCAGCAGGTTCTTGGCGTCGCCCAGGGTGGAGACGCTGACATCCACCTTGGCGCCCGGTGCCGCGAAGGCCGGCAGGTTGGCGGTGACCATCACCGAGGCGACGTTCTTGGTGTTCAGATTGGCGTCGCGCACGTTGACGCCTTGACGCTCCAGCATGGCCTCCAGGCTCTGCTTGGTCATCGGGGCGTTGCGCAGGCTGTCGCCCGAACCGTTCAGGCCCACGACGATGCCATAGCCGATCAGCTGGTTGTCGCGCACGCCTTCGAACGAGACGATGTCCTTGATCCGTGACTTGGCGAACGCGGGGGCTCCCACCAGGGCGCAGGCCGTGGCGATGAGGGCGAAAGCGGTGCGCAGACGTAAACGCGACATGGCTATCCTGACGTGGGGAGACGTTCCCATGCCGACCCATGCCAAAAGCGGGCCAATCTCAAAGGCTTGAGTTGTAAGGCTTTGTGCGTTTTGACGCAGGCCCGACGGCGCCCTTGGGCAGAATCTGCCCGGCATTAACCATACTTCAAGCGCCAGACCCGACTATGGTGAGGCGGCGGGGAAAGTGACTCGCTTCACGGACTATGGAGCGGCTTACCCATGAAGGTTTCGAGCACGGGGAGCGTAGGCGCGAGCGGCGCATCGCGGGCCAAGGCTTCGGGAAGCGGCACCAGCTTTTCACTGCCTTCGGTCAATGGCGCCAGCGGCGCGGCCAGTGTGGCCCAGGCGGGCGGCGTGGCCGGGATCGGCTCGCTGGATGCGCTTCTGGCCCTGCAGGCGATGGGCGATCCGCTGGAGCGGCGCAAGCGCGCGGTCAAGCGCGCCGACGGCATTCTCGACATTCTGGGCGAGGTGAAAATCGCGCTTCTGGACGGCGATGTCTCGACCGCCACCCTAGACCGGCTGACCCGCGCCATCCGCGAGCAGCGCGATTCGACGGATGATCCCAGGCTTGAGGGCGTGCTCAACGAGATCGAGACGCGAGCGGCGGTCGAAAAAGCCAAGCTCGAACAGGCGCGGGGCAGCTGATGATCTGGCGGCGACCACGGACGATATCGAGGGCCGCGCCATCAGCGAATTCAAGATGTTGCGCGTCGCGGTTTCGCGCGTTTCTGCGCATTTCAAAGGCCGGGTTTGCCGCCGGTCGCGCGAGTGGAGCGAGTCTGAACGCCCCACTCACGCGAGGTTCATTGAACACGGCTATTCTTTTGGTATAAGCACCCGGCCTGACCAGGGCTGAGTTCATCGGGGCGTGAGGCGTTAATGCAAACGGCCACTGTTCTAGTCGGTACGAAGACCTATCGTCCTTCTGAGGGCGAAGATTTCATGAACGCGCGTCAGCTTGAGTATTTCAAGGGCAAGCTGAACGAATGGAAGGAAGAAATCCTTCGCGAATCTCGCGAGACGATCGCTCACCTCCAGAAAGAAACTGAAAATCACGCCGATCTGGCCGATCGCGCGTCTTCAGAAACTGATCGGGCGCTTGAACTGCGCACCCGCGACCGCCAACGGAAGCTGATCTCCAAGATCGACCAGGCCCTGCGCCGCGTCGAAGACGGCTCCTACGGCTATTGCGAGGAAACCGGCGAACCTATCGGCCTGGCCCGGCTTGAAGCTCGCCCCACAGCGACGCTGAGCCTGGAAGCCCAGGAACGTCACGAGCGCCGCGAACGCGTGCACCGCGACGACTGATCGCCTTCACCGGCCTATGTGTTTTGAAGCGGCCTCGGGCGAAAGCCCGGGGCCGTTTTCGTTCGGGCCTTAGCCGCGCTCGCTTCCAGCCGCCCTCACCACATCGTCCTGGCCGCCCGCTCGGGCCAGTCGCGGTCATAGGCCTCGCCGCCGACCTCGCCGGCCGTGACCGCCGCCAGCATCGCGCCGGGGGAGGGCAGGGTGTTGGGGTCGACCTGGCTTTCGGTGTTCCAAAGGCCCGAGCGCACGATGGCCCTGGCGCACTGGAAATAGGCCTCCTCGACCGTGATCACCATGGCGCTGCGCGGGGCCTTGTCGTCGATGGCGAAGCTCTCCAGCAGCGCCGGATCGGCGCTGATCACCGCCCGGCCATTGACCCGGAAGGTGGTGCCCGAGCCGGGGATCAGGAACAGCAGCGCGACCCTTGGGTCACGGACCACATTGCGCAGGGAGTCGATGCGATTATTGCCGCGCCGGTCGGGCAGGATCAGGGTCCGCGGATCGGCTACCCGCACAAAGCCCGCCCTGTCACCGCGCGGGCTGCAATCCAGCCCCTCGGGGCCGATCGTCGCCAGGGCCACGAACGGGGAGGCCTCGATCAGCGCCCGATAGTGGGGCGTGATCTGGGTCGCCACCTTGACCAGCGAGGCCGCGACGGGGGCGATGTCATAAAGGATTTCCAGCACCTCCAGGCTGTCGATCACGCTCATCTGGCCCTCCCGCACGGTCGGTCGAGCCTAGTCACACGAGGGCGGGCGTGGAAGGCGTCAGGACGAAAAGGCCCGGGCGCAGGCATCGGCCAAGCTGCGGGGTGAGATCGGCTTGCCGACAACCGGCGGCTCGCGGCCCAGTAACAGCTCCGAATTGCCGGTGACATAGACCACGGGGATCGCGCCAAGCTGTTTGTGAATGGCTTCCACCGCTTCCACGCCCGTGCCGCCGATGATGCGGTAGTCGGCGGTGATCAGGTCGGGGGTGCGGGCCATGGCCTTCGCCAGCGCGTCTTGCGGGCTGTCGGCGATGTCGAAGCTGGTGAAGCCCTGCTCGGCCAGCAAGGCCTCCACTTCGAAGGCGATCAAAATCTCGTCCTCAATGATCAGGGCATGTCGGGCTTTGATGTGCAAGGTCATTTGCCGTTGCCTTATATTTCGTCCCTTGATGATTTCAGCGCTGACATAGAGGCTCAGGCTAGTCTCGTTTTCGTGATGTTGCAGTTGCTCACAGACCCAAATCGCCCAAGATTCGCCGCGAAGCCAGAGTGCGATCGACGGTTCAAATGTAAACAATCTGCAGTTTTGGGTTTTGGACGCGATTTGCGTAAGGTCTTGGCCTTGTGACCATTGCGTGAGGTCCTGATTTGCTAGAGCCTGCGCGCGGCCCGATTGCGGCAAAACTGGGGCCCCTCAAATCGGGGTTTGCCAGCGCCTCTATTGTGATTTCGGCGAGCCTTGAACAACCTCTGGAGGCGACGTGGCGGGCCAATCCGCGCTATGCAGGCAAAAAAGCCCGCAGGAGCGCCCGTTCATGTCGCAAGACACCCCCCTGATTCCCTCTCCGCTCATTCTGACCGAGAAGCGCGGTCACATCGCCATCCTCACCCTCAACCGTCCCGAGGCCATGAACGCCCTGGGCGCGCCGGGCGACGGCGATCAGGTGGCGGCCGCCTGCGAGGCGATCAATGACGACCAGGACATCCGCTGCGTCATCCTGACAGGCGCGGGCCGGGCCTTCTCGGCCGGCGGCGACGTCAAGGCGATGAAGGCCCGCGAGGGCGCGTTCGGCGGCAATGGCGTCAAGGTCCGTGACGGCTATCGCAAGAACATCCACCGCATCGTCCGCGCCATCTATGGTCTGGAGGTCCCCTCGATCGCCGCCGTCAACGGCGCCGCCATCGGCCTGGGCTGCGACGTGGCCTGCATGACCGACATCCGCATCGGCGCCGACACCGCCAAGTTCGGTGTCACCTTCCTGAAGCTCGGCTTGATCCCTGGCGACGGCGGGGCCTGGCTGATGCCGCGCACCATCGGCATGAGCCGCGCGGCGGAACTGCTGTTCACCGGCGACGTCATCGACGCGGCCAAGGCGGCCGAGTGGGGCCTGATCAGCAAGGCCGTGCCGGCCGATACGCTGATGGACGAAGCCATGGCTCTGGCCACCCGCATCGCCGCCCAGCCGCCGCACGCCCTGCGCATGGCCAAGAGCCTGCTCAAGCATGGCACGACCGCCAGCTATGACACCCTGATGGAGATGAGCGCGACCGCCCAGGCCATCGCCCACCACACCGAGGACCACATGGAAGGCGTCGATGCGATCCTCGAAAAGCGCGCTCCGGTCTTCAAGGGCGCCTGAGGTCATGGGCAAGGAAGCGCGGGGCGTCTGGGGCCATCTGTCGGACGGCGACTGTGAGGGCAAGCTCCTGTGGGAGTTTCCCAAGCTGATCTTCCGCGGGGCCCATCGCGGCATCTTTCAGGGCCACGCCCTGCGCTACATCAAGGTCGAGGGCAACGATCTGGTTCTCAACGACGGCACCCGGTTCGAGCTGGAGCCGGGCGAGGCCGACAAGTGGCTGCACGCCATCCTCAACCCGCCCGGTCGCCTCGACAAGCTGGGCGTCAAGCCCGGCCAGACGGTCGTGGTGATGGCGCTCGAGGATGAAGAGTTCCTCGAAGAGTTGGCGACCCGGGTCGACCCGGTCGAAGCCGAGGAGAACATCGACCTGCTGTTCCTGGGCGTCGAGGACCTGGCCGATTTCGATCAGTTGGAAGACCTGATCGGCGGCCTGGGCCCCAAGGGCGCGATCTGGATCGTGGCTCAGAAGGGCAGGGGCGCGCCGCTGAAGGACACCGAGATCCTGGCCGCCGCGCGCGGCCAGGGCCTGGTCGACACCAAGGTTTGCTCGTTCTCCAAGAGCCATAGCGCCCTGCGGTTCGTGAAGCGCAAGGCGGGGCCACTGGCGGCAAGCAAGCCGGTCGAGGACGACGACGAGGGCTTCGACGACGAGGTGTGAACCCTCACCAAGCTTCACCGAATGCCCCGGGAAGCGGCCACAGGCCGTTGCGCCTGTCGCGCCCTCGTTCTGGCCGGAGTTTCCCGGGATCAGGCTCAGGGCTGGTCAGTGGGGACGTTTTCGGCTTTGGCCAAAACGGGTCAGGGCAGGTATGGCCAGGAAGATGATCCATTGGCTCATCGGCCAAATCGTTCCCAGGCGCGTCAGGCCGTAGACGATGAACAGTGCCGCAAAGCCTAGCTGGATGGCGGATAGGATCGCCTCAAGGGCCGGGTCACGCCGACCGGCCAGAACCCACAGGCCGCCGGCCAGCACCGCCAGAACCACGGTGACCATATGCCATAGCACTGCGGCAAAGGCAGCCAGTAACGGGTCAGTCAGCGTCGCCTGTAGCGGGTCGTGAACCTCGGGGCCACCTCCGAACACATGAATGAAAAAGGTGAGCGCCATCAGGGCGGCAGCAAGGCGGGTCCAGGTCATCGGCATTCTCCATACGGGTGCGTATGGTTTTGAGTGAACCCCTTGCGCCTGTCAATACGCCTCCGTATGGTTTTGGAATGAATCCGAAATCGCGCCCTCGTCTTACGGCTGAAGACTGGCTCATGGCCGGGTTTCGGGCCTTGGCCAGCGCGGGCCCGAGCGGCCTGAAGGCGGAGGCCCTGGCGCGCGACCTCGGCGCGACGAAGGGGTCGTTTTACTGGCACTTCAAGGACTTGCCCGATTATCTGGCCCGTTTGATCCTTCTCTGGGAGGAACGTGGTTTCGACGGGGTCATCGCTCAGCTCGATCCGTCAGCTCCGCCTCGGGCTCGGTTGGAGCAACTCTGCACGATGGCTGTCAGCTTTGATGACCCATCCCATGGCGGCGCTGCGCTGGAACCGGCCCTGCGGGCCTGGATGCTGGCGTCACCGGACGTGGCAAAGGCCGTCGGCCGCATGGATGCCCGCCGACTTGCCTATCTCGGCGGCCTCTGTCGCGAGGCCGGTATTGAGGATCCCAACGCGCCTAATGCGCTCTATGCCTTGTCCGTTGGGCTGGAAACTCTTGGTGTTCCAGACGCTTACAGATCGATGCAGTTGCTCCTGCGCAGTCTTTGACGTTCAGCGGAACTCGGGTCCTGTCGATCGAGTCGTGTCGTCGTGGCGTTGCCTCATCGCCTCGCCCTGACCGAAATCCTCAGGCAAGCCAATCGGGGGCATACCCTTTCGATTAGAGCGTTATTCGGCGAAGTGGATACCGGTTCGCCGCCGAAATAACGCGTCAAAACAAGAATCCAGAGCAAGCGACATGATTCAATCATGGCGGCCTTTGCTCTAGAAAGCCCCGGCCCCCTCAGGCCGGCACGTCCACCCACCTGCGTTCGAGCTTCAGCGCCATCAGATCCAGCGCGTAGGTCTGGTAGGCCTTCCAAGGCTTCTTGATGCCCTGTGGGGGGGACTTGGCCATGGCCCGCTGGTGTTGCCTGACGAGAATTCCGCCCAGACAGGAGGACGGCGCGGTCGTGGTGTTTCTCCAGCAGGAGGAAAGGTCGCTATGGGCGCTGCGGTCGCAAGCTATCGGAATCGACAGGGTCTGCCCTCGCCAAGCAGTGGCGAATGCGGCAGGAAGCGCCATGAACCGCTTTGCCTTTCTCGCCCTTGTCCTGGCCGGGGTCTCCTGGGGTCTGGGCTTTCCGCTGGGCAAGCTGGTTCTGCGCGAGACCGACGCCGCCCATATGGTGCTGTTGCGGTTTGCCTGCGCGGCGGTCGTGGCCGCGCCCTTCGCCTTGATGACCGCGCAGGCGCGCGCGCTGTTTCGCTCGCCGGTGGTGCTGCTGGCCGGGGCGCTCTACGGCGTGGCGTTCATGGTGCAGTTCGAGGGGCTGGCCCATGTCAGCGTCACCCTGGCGGCCCTGCTGGTCGGCGCCATGCCCGCCCTGATCGCCATCAGCGCCCGCTTCTTCGGCGAGACGGTCAGCCGGGCCTCGTGGGCGGGCGTGATCGCCGCGACCCTGGGCGCGGTCCTGATCGCCGGCAAGCCGGACGGCGCGGGCTCGCTCCTGGGCGTGGCCCTCTCCGTGGGTTCGCTGTTCATCTTCCTGGCCTGGCTGATCGTCATGCGCCGCGCGCCCAAGGTGAAGGCGCCGATGGCCATTCCGGCGGTGACGATGATCGTGGCGGCGGCGACCATCCTGCCCATCGCCCTGCTGATGCACGGCCCGCCCAAGCTGGACCTCAGCCCCGTCGCCTGGGGTAGCATCATCGGCCAGGGCGTCGTGGCGACCCTGCTGGCCACGGCCGCCTGGCAATACGGCTCGGCCCGGGTCGGCGCCGCCAGCGCCGGGGTGTTCATCAATATCGAGCCGCTGATGGGCGCGGCCATCGGCGTGATGCTGTTTGGCGACCACCTGACCGTGGCCCTGTGCGCCGGCGGCCTGCTGATCGTCGCCGGCAGTTTCGCGGTGGTGATGGGAGAGAGGAAGACGGGCGAGGTCGAGGCTGTGTAGCCACACTCAAAAACCGCTCTCCCCGGCGAAAGCCGGGGTCCAGATTCAGCCTGAGCGTTTGGGGATGACGCGCCTTTTGCCCAAGCCCTTTCGACACCGCTCTGGGCTCGATCTGGGCCCCGGCTTTCGCCGGGGAGAGCGGGAAAGGAGAGACTCTAAGCCGCCTCCCTGGCCTTCTTCTTCTTCTCGAATTTCATCGCCCCGTCGTCGACCTTGCCCATCTTCAGGGCCATCAGGTCGAGCGCGTAGTTCTGATAGGCCTTCCAAGGTTTCTTGACGCCCTGCTTGGGGAACTTGGCCATGGCCCGCTGGACGTAGCCCGAGCTGAAATCCAGCCAGGGCTCGGCCTCCATGCCGGCCTCGTCCAGGCGCGGCACGCAGAAGGCCAGCCTGTTGCGGTCCATGTGGTTGAGCAGCTTGCAGACATACTCGCTGGTCAGGTCGGCCTTCAGCGTCCACGAGGCGTTGGTGTAGCCGAACGCCGAGGCCAGGTTTGGCACGTCGCTGAACATCATGCCCTTGTAGCTCATGGCCTTGGACAGATCGGCCACCTTGCCGTCGATCACCAGCTCCATGCCGCTGAGCAGCTGCATCTGCAGGCCGGTGGCGGTGACCACCACATCGGCGTCCAGCGTCTGGCCGGATTTCAGCTTCAGGCCGGTGGGGGTGAAGCTGTCGATATGGTCGGTGACCACCGAGGCCGCGCCGCTTTTCAGGGCGTCGAACAGGTCGGCGTCGGGCACCAGGCACAGGCGCTGGTCCCATGGGTTGTAGCTGGGCGTGAAGTGGGTGGCGACGTCATAGTCTGGGCCCAGATGGCCGCGCACCAGCTCGATCAACTGGGCCTTGGTCTTTTCCGGCTTCTTGCGGGCGATGTTGAAGAACAGCATCTGCATCAGCACGTTTTTCCAGCGCGTGATGCCATAGGCGGTCATGGCCGGCAGCTTGGCGCGCAGCCAGTTGGCGATGCCGTCTTCGGCCGGGCGCGAGACCACATAGGTCGGCGAGCGCTGCAGCATGGTCACGTGGCGGGCGGTCTTGGCCATTTCCGGCACCAGGGTGACGGCGGTGGCGCCGCTGCCGATGACCACAACGCTCTTGCCGGCATAGTCGAGGTCGGCGGGCCAGAACTGCGGATGGACGATCTTGCCGCCGAAGCTTTCGACGCCGGCGAAGTCGGGCGTGTAGCCGGCCGCATAGTCATAATAGCCGGCGCACATATAGAGGAAGTTGCAGCTGACGCTGACGCTTTTGCCCGCATGCTCGGCCTCGACCGTCCAGGTGGCGGTGTCGGAAGACCAGCTGGCGCGTTTGACCTGGTGGCCGTAGCGGATCTTCTGGTCGATGCCGTACTCCGTGGCGGTCTCGCGCACATAGTTCAGGATCGAGGGGCCGTCGGCGATGGCCTTGGCCTGCCGCCACGGCTTGAACGAATAGCCCAGGGTGTACATGTCGCTGTCGGAGCGGATGCCGGGATAGCGGAACAGGTCCCACGTGCCGCCGATTGCCTCGCGGCCTTCGAGGATCGCGTAGGTCTTGCCGGGGCAATTGGCCTGCAGGTGGTAGCCCGCGCCGATGCCCGACAGGCCCGCGCCCACAATCAGAACGTCGAAGTGCTCGGTCGCCATGCCGTATCCCGCCCCTGATGGAGGGTCCGGCTGCTCCGGACGCCTTGATATCTGATCAGTGTTCACCAACAAACGACCGTTTCGACTTAGCGTCAACTGCTGCGGTGCGGCGCCGTGTTGGTTTTCATTGCGCACGGTCGGCTCTCGCGCGTATTGCGGGGCATGTCCCTGCGCGATTTCGGCGTGCTGGTCCTGATCTGTCTGGTCTGGGCCGGCAACAACATCATCTCCAAGATCGTGGTGTCCCACTGGGGCGTGCCGCCGCTGGCCTATGCCTCGGTGCGGTTCGCGCTGGTGGCGCTGGTCACCCTGCCGTGGCTGCTCCCGGCACCGCGACCGTTGTGGCGGCTGATCCTGGTGGCCTTGCTGATGGGGGCGGGCAATTTCGCGCTGCTGTTCATGGGCTTCAAGACCGCCTCGCCGTCGGCCGCCTCGGTGATTATCCAGCTTGGCGTACCGTTCACGACCATCCTGTCGGTGATCATCCTGGGCGAGCGCATTCGCTGGAAGCGCGGCCTGGGCATCGCGCTCACCCTCGCTGGCGCGGTGGTGGTGATGTGGAGCCCGCATGGGCTGGAGCTGTCGGCTGGCCTGTGGCTGATCGCGGCGGCGGCCTTCACCGGCTCGCTGGGCGCGGTGATGATGAAGCAGATGGAAGGCGTCAAACCCTTGCAGTTTCAGGCCTGGGTCGGCTTTTCTTCTTTCCTGCCCCTGGCCCTGATCAGCGCCCTGACCGAGCCCGGCTCGATCCCGGCGGCGCTCAACGCCGGCTGGCCGTTCGTGGCGGCGGTGGTGTTCTCGGCCCTGGTGGTCTCGGTGGTCGGCCACACGGCCTATTACGGCCTGATCCAGAAGTACGAGGCCAATCTGATCGCGCCCTTGACGCTGATGACGCCGCTGATGACCATCGCCCTGGGCGTGCTGATCACCCATGATCATTTCGACCTGCGCATGGGTGTCGGCGCGGCCCTGGCTTTGCTAGGCGTTCTGGTCATCGCCCTGCGCAAGAACCAGGTGATGCCCCTGCTGATGTCTATCCGGAACCGCGTCCAATGACCCTGCCGCTGATCGAGGCGCCGTCGCCCAACTTCGACGCCCGCAAGGCCGTGCCCGACTGCGTGATCCTGCACTATACCGGCATGCAGAGTGGCGAAGAGGCCATTGAACGTCTGCGCGATCCGGAGGCCAAGGTCTCGGCCCACTATGTGGTCGAGGAAGACGGCCGCATCTTCCGGCTGGTGGCCGAGGAGCGCCGCGCCTGGCACGCCGGGGCCGCCTTCTGGAAGGGCGTCAAGGACATCAACTCGGCCTCGATCGGCATCGAGATCGTCAATCCCGGCCACGAGTTCGGCTATCGGGCCTTTCCCGACGCGCAAATCGCCTCGGTGATCAACCTGCTGGCCGATGTGCGCTCGCGCTGGATGATCTCTGACAGCCGCATCCTGGGCCATTCCGACATCGCCCCGGCCCGCAAGATCGATCCAGGCGAGCTGTTCCCCTGGAAGCGCCTGGCTCAGAGCGGCCACGGCCTGTGGATCGAGCCGCCCCCATCGCCCGGCGCGCCTTTGGGTGAGGGCGAGGAGGGCACCGGCGTGTTCGCCTTGCAGGCCGGTCTGACCCGCCTGGGCTATGACTGCCCGCCGACCGGCAAGTACGATGAATGGACGACCACCGTGGTCAGCGCCTTCCAGCGCCACTGGCTGCAGAGCCGCTTCGACGGCATAGCCGACGGCGAGACCCGCGCCCGGCTGGTCGGCCTGCTGCGAGCCGGCGACTGATGCATCCCGCCAAGCTGTTCAAGGTCGAAGATCGCGAAACCCTGCTGGCCTTCCTGCGCCAGCATCCGTTCGTGACCCTGGCCGCCAGCGTCGGCGGCCGGCCGATGGTCGCCCAGGCCCCGGTTGTGGTGCGCGGGCTGCACGACGAGCTGGTCATCGACTTCCATCTGTCGCGCGGCAACATCCTGGCGCCGCATCTGATGCAGGGCTTCCGGGCCGTGATGCTGGCGACCGGCCCCGACGCCTATGTCAGCCCCGACTGGTATGAGAGTGCTGACCAGGTCCCGACCTGGAACTATCTTTCCGTCGAGGCCGAAGGTTCGGTCGTCGTGCTGGACGAGGCCGAGCTGATCGCCCAGCTCGACAGTCTTTCCGAGCAGGAAGAGGCGCGTCTGGCCCCTAAGCCACCCTGGACCCGCCACAAGATGGCGCCTAGCAAGTTCGAGGCGCTGCTGCGGGGGATCATCGGCGGACGGCTGTTCGTCGACCGGCTGGAGGGGACCTTCAAGCTGTCGCAGAACAAGAGCGAGGCCGATCGGCTGGGCGCGGCCCAGGGGCTGGGGAAGCATCCGCTGGCGGGGTTGATGCGCCTCAAACGCTGATGACGGGCGCGCCATAGGACGCCAGCACCGAGTCCGCCGTCAACAGAGCCAAGCCCTCGACGATGGCCTGCGCGACCAGAATGCGATCAAACGGGTCCTTGTGGAGTTGAGCCAGGTTCTTGGTAGCGACACCATGTTCGCTGGTAATGGCGAGTTCTTCCCAGCCGTTGTTCAGCAGGTTGCGTCTCAGGAGCCGAGGATCGACCCTAAAAGTATCCGGGTGTCGGGTGGCCTTGATGGTGAGTTCCCAAATGCTGGCGGCGCTGAAGACGAGCGTGTTGTCTTCGATTTCCATGAGCGTGCGAGCCCGTGGCGACAGTTTGGAAAGTGAACCTGCCGACCAGACCATGAGCTGGCTGTCGATCAGCAGCCTCATTCTTCGCCTTCGAAAAGCTTGCGGATCTCCTCGGCATCAATGCGGTCGAAATCATCGGGAACTTCGATCTCGCCTTCCATGAAGCCCAGTCGCCGGATAGCCGAGGGGGAGGGGGTGTCAAGCGGCACGACCTTCACCATCGGTTTGCCTGCCTTGGCGATGATGAAGCCTTCTCCGTCGGCGGCCTGTTCGACCAAGCGCGAGAGGTGGGTCTTGGCTTCGTGGATGTTGACGGTGCGCATGGCGCCCTCATTGAACTAAGTCCGCTTAGTCTAGTCCATTTCCCGCCGATCGCCAATTGACCTGCGCCCCATCCCCCGTCAAACACCGTCCCGGACCAGACGGTCGGGCGGTCGCGGTCTTCGCAAGAGGGCCGAGGAAAGTCCGGGCTCCACGGTGACAAGGCGGCGGGTAACGCCCGCCGGGAGCGATCCCAGGGATAGCGCCACAGAAAGCAAACCTCCTCCCTTTCGAGGGCGGGAAGGGTGAAAGGGTGGGGTAAGAGCCCACCGCGGACCTGGCGACAGGGACGGCATGGCAAGCCCCGCCTGGAGCAAGACCGAATAGGGACCCCGCGCCGACCTCGCGTCGGATAGGCCGTCACTGGCTGAGAAGGGTCCGGGTAGGTCGCGAGAACCGTCC
>JANOSS010000191.1:0-45409 GCA_031415995.1 Caulobacter sp.
CGGGCCATGGCGGGTTCATGCTCGCGGTTCGTCGGACAGGTCAGAGCTGAAAAGACTGCTCGCGCCGTGCGGCGCGGCGCCCGAGGGGAGCTTCATGAACAAGCGTTTCGCCTATCTGATCATCGCGTCCATGGTCCTTGGCGTGACCGTGGGCTGGGCCTGCAACCAGTTCCTTGACCCGGTCGCCGCAAAGGCTGCGGCCGGCAATCTGTCGATCATCACCGACATCTTCCTGCGCCTGATCAAGATGATCATCGCCCCGCTGGTCTTCACGACCCTGGTGGCCGGCGTCGCGCACATGGAAGACGCCGCCGCCGTCGGCCGCATCGGCGCCAAGACCATGACCTGGTTCATCGGTGCCTCGGCCGTCTCCCTGGTGCTGGGCCTGCTGATGGTTCACCTGCTGGATCCGGGCGCAGGCCTGAACATGGCCCACATGGACATCGTCGGTGCCAAGACGACGGCCACCACCGAGGCCTTCACCTTGAAGGGCTTCATCACCCATCTGGTGCCGACTTCGATCTTCGACGCCATGGCCAGGAACGAGATCCTGCAGATCGTCGTCTTCTCGCTGTTCGTCGGCACCGCCGTCGCGGCCCTCGACGACAAGGCGCCCAGGGTTCTGGAGCTGGTCGAGCAGGCCGCCCAGATCATGCTGAAGGTCACCAGCTTTGTCATGAAGCTGGCGCCGCTGGCCATCTTCGCGGCCCTGGCCTCGACCATCGCCACCCAGGGCCTGGGCATGCTGGCCACCTATGGCAAGTTCGTGCTCGGCTTCTACCTGACCATGGGCGTGCTGTGGGCGCTGCTGTTCCTGGCCGGCGCCGCTGTGCTGGGCAAGCGGGTGATCCCGCTGTTTGCCGTGATCCGCGACCCCACCCTGCTGGCCTTCTCGACCGCCAGTTCGGAAGCTGCCTATCCGCGCATCCTCGACAGCCTGCCCAAGGTCGGCGTGCGCCGCCGCATCGTCAGCTTCGTGCTGCCGCTAGGCTATTCGTTCAATCTCGACGGCTCGATGCTGTACTGCACCTTCGCCACCATGTTCATCATGCAGGCGCACGGGGTGGAGCTGACCGTGGCCCAGCAGATCTTCATGCTGCTGCTTCTGATGGTGACCTCCAAGGGCATAGCCGGGGTGCCGCGCGCCTCGCTGGTGGTGATCATGGCCACCCTGACCTATTTCGGCCTGCCCGAAGCCTGGATCGCCCTGGTGCTGGGCGTGGATCACCTGCTGGACATGGGCCGCTCGGCCACCAACGTGGTCGGCAACAGCGTCGCCGCCGCCGTGGTCGCCAAGTGGGAGGGCGAGCTGGACGACATGCCCGAAGACGACGCCGAGCCGGCCAAGGCCTGATCCTCGCGCCAAAACCGGCCCTTTCGACACGACAGACGGCCCGCCTCGCACCCCGAGGCGGGCCGTTTCCGTTCGGTCGCGCGGCCCTATTCAGTAATTACTGCACAAAGCCGTTGACATGGGCCCACCGAAGCCCAATCTTCAGGTCAGGGGACTGATCAGGATGACAAAAATGCGCAAGAACGTGCCTGTCACTCGCACCGGCCTCATGGCCCTGACGGCCGCCGGCCTTCTCGCCTCGACGGCCCACGCCCAGACCAGCGCTCCGGCGCAAGCCAAGCCACGCCCACCCTGCTTCTCGCTGTCGGACTGGCGTGGCTGGAGCTCGCCCAGCCGTGAGGTGCTGTACATGAAGGTCCGCAACCGGGACGTCTATCGCGTGGACCTGACGCGCGGAACCAACCAGCTGGGCTCGCCCGGCTCGCACATTGTCAGCGTGGTGCGGGGCAGCGACCGGGTCTGCAACCCGATCGATCTGGACCTGCGGGTCTCCGACGGCATGGGCTTCGCCATGCCCATCCGCGCCAAGACCATCACCAAGCTGACGCCGGAAGAAATCGCCGCCATCCCCAGGAAGGACCGGCCCTAGTCTCTAGGAGGCGGCCGCCGCGTTGATCAGCGCCACCACCATCGCGTTGGCCGGCGTGGCGATGCCGTGCCGGGCGCCGCGACGCACGATGACGCCGTTGCGGGCGTCCAGCTCCATCGGCCGTCCCGCCAGGCGATCGGCGTGCAGCGAGTTGACGCCGTCGGGCGCCCCCGCGCGATAGCCGGCGATGACGGCGTCGGGCAGGTCGTCGGAGAGGTCCGCGCCCTCGGCCCGGCCCACGGCCACGCATTCGGCCACCAGGGTCCGCATCACCTGAGCCGCGCCCTCGTCGTGAACCAGGCCCGCCGGCCTCAGCACCAAGGCGTTGACCGCCCCGGCGCAGTTGAGGGCCAGCTTCTTCCACGCCTGCGTCCTGAAGTCCGGCGTGGTCGAGACGGCGATTGGGGTGTGGGCGAACAGGGCCACGAAATCGCGGCCGGCCGCGTCGTCCGGAACCTGGATCCAGCCGTCGCGGCGCTGCAGGATGCGGCCCGGCGCGCTACGCTCGGCGGGGATGTCGACCACCGCCGGCACGATGCGGTCGACCGGCAGCCGATCCAGGAACGGCTCGACGTGCTCGATCCCGTTGCGCAGCACCGCCAGCCGGGTCTGTGGTCCGATCAGGGCGTCCAGCCAGCCCTCGGCAGAAGCGGTGTCATAGGTCTTGGTGGCGATCAGCACCCAGTCGACGGGACCAGCCTTCGCCGGATCGGTCAGCACCGTGGGAGCGGCCGTGATCACCCCGCCGGGCGTGCGGACTTCCAACCCCTCGATCGGGGTGCGGGCGCAGACGCTGACTGACAGGGCCGGGTTCTGGGCCAGCCACGCGGCGATGGTCCCACCGACCGCGCCGGGTCCGATCAGGGCGATGGTGGTCATGACGCCGACTCCAAGACGAAAACGCCGCCCCGATAGAGGGCGGCGGTTCCTACGTCACGTCGCGAAAAATCATTCCGCCGGCAGCGTCTGGTCCGAACGCTTGGCCATCAGCTGTTCGAAGCTGGACCACACGCCTTCCCCGCCATGCCACTGGCCCTTGGTCGCGGCCTTGGAATATTCGGTGGACCGCGCCTCGAAGAAGTTGGCGTGCTCGACGCCGCTGAGCAACGACTGCAGCCACGGCAGCGGGTTTTCCTTGATGCCATAGACTTCCGGCAGCTGCAGCTGGCGCAGGCGCCAGTCGGCGATGAAGCGGATATATTGCTTGATGTCTTCCGGGGTCATGCCCTGGACCTCGCCGGCCTCGAAGGCCAGGTCGATGAACTTGTCCTCCAGGGCGACCACGGTCTTGCAGCAGTCGACGATGTCGTCGGCCACAGCCTTGGTCACCGCGCCGGTCTCGGCGTTGAAGGCGTGGTACAGCTTGATGATGCCTTCGCAGTGCAGGCTCTCGTCGCGGATCGACCACGAGACGATCTGGCCCATGCCCTTCATCTTGTTGAAGCGCGGGAAGTTCATCAGCATGGCAAAGCTGGCGAACAGCTGCAGGCCCTCGGTGAAGCCGCCGAACATCGCCAGGGTGCGGGCAATGTCGGCATTGGTCTCGACGCCGAACTTCTGCATGAAGTCGTGCTTGTCGCGCATCGCCTCATATTCGAGGAAGGCCCCGAACTCGCTTTCCGGCATGCCGATGGTCTCGAGCAGCAGGGCGTAGGCCGCGATATGGATGGTCTCCATATTGGCGAACGACGACAGCATCATCTTCACTTCGGTGGGTTTGAACACCCGGCCGTAGCGTTCCATGTAGTTGTCGGCGACCTCGATATCGGCCTGGGTGAAGAAGCGGAAGATCTGCGTCAGCAAGTTCCGTTCCTTGTGATTGAGCTTGACGGCCCAGTCCTTGAGGTCCTCGCCCAGCGGCACCTCTTCGGGCATCCAGTGGACCTGCTGCTGCTTCTTCCAGAACTCGTGAGCCCACGGATAACGGAAGGGCTTGTAGGCTGCCGAAGGCGTCAGGAGGCCAGGAAGGGTGATAAGCTTGGCGGACATCGGCAGCGGCTCCAGGGGCGGGCGGACAAGAATCGGACGGACGGTCTAGGCTCTCTTCGTATCGTAGCCACCGAGTGCATCTAGTGGCCATTTGGTCGCAGCACACAACATGTTGTGGGTAGATTGCTAATCAATGGTTAATTCAGCATACACCATCTATGGCGCGCTTGGCTCGGGTTCCGTGCCCATCGAAGCCACTTTGACCCTGCTGCGGCAGCCCTATGCGGTCATAGAGGCGCCGACCTGGGAAGGCGAGTCGCAAGCGGCCAAGGTGGCCGTGGTAAACCCGCTGAAACAGATCCCGGCCCTGGTCACCCCGGCCGGCGAGACCATCACCGAAAGCGCCGCCATCCTGATCTGGCTGGCCGACCGCCATCCGCAGGCCGGCCTGGCCCCCGCCCTCGACGCGCCTGAACGCGCGCAGTTCCTGCGCTGGATGACCTTCATCCCGGCCTCGATCTATTCGCTGTTCTGGGTGCGCGATGAGCCCTCGCGGCTGGTCGGCGACGACGCGGAAATGCAGGCTCGGGTGAAAGCCGCCACCGCCGAGCGCATCCTCGACTGCTGGGCGAAGATGGAAAGCCAGCTGACGCCGGGCCGCTACCTGCTGGGCGACCAGATGAGCGTGCTGGACCTCTATGTCGCCGTCGTCAGCCGCTGGGGGCCCCGGCGGGTGCGGTTCTACGAGGTGGCGCCGAGGATGGCCGAAGTGGTCCGGCGGGTGGACGCGGATCCGAGGCTGGCCGCGTTCTGGGCTGAGCGGTTTCCGTTCTTTGACGGGTGGGAGCGGTTGGGGCAGCAGGGTTAGGGCGGGGAGTCTACTCTTCAGCTTGGCGACGCCCACGCTTTCGATCCTTGGCGGTCATTCCGTAGGTATGCTTTTAGAGTTCGCGATGTTTCAGTTAGCGTTTAGGTATGGCCATGCCTACGCAGACACATAGCCGCCGACGGCCATTCGCCTACAACATCGCCGGAGGCCTCGGCCTCGCCACGTTGATCCTATTCGCGGGCGGATTCTGGACCAATGCCTTCGATAGTGGTGCGGTTAGAGGCGTCCTGATCCTGCTTTCGGCATTGGCCGTGGCCTTCATCGCCGCCACGAGATCGAATGTCGGATCGCAAGTTCTGACCGCAGTCTGGGCCGCCCTCGTCTGGTGTCTGGCGCTAGTTCTACTCGGCTGCGCAATGACTCTAGCCAAGTTCGGGAGCTTTGAAGAAGGAGGGCCGCTTGGACTGGCGCTGGTATTCGGAATCTATTTTTGGCTGCCAGTGACGGTGATAGCCATGCCGACTGCCCCACTTCTCGGCTATCTGATGAAAAGCTCGCGCTGAGTGGTTTCCGGCCTTTTATTCCACTCCCACCCTCAGTGAGCACATAATTTCTTGTCATCCCGGACGCGCCCTTGCGCGATCCGGGACCCAGGGGCCAAGGCAGTGCGGTTGCCCCTGGGTCCCGGCGCTCCGCTTCGCTGCGGCCGGGATGACAAGGTTTCTTGATTGCCGGCAACTATCGAGGACCACTCAAGTCGCCCCCCATCCGCCCCGGATGCGGCCACGCCTTAAACCACCATCCCTTCTCTCTCTTGCGGGAGAAGGTGGCTGCGGCGAAGGCCGGGGTCGGATAAGGGGTCGCGCCGCCCTATCCGGACAGGTCTTTCGACCCCTCATCCGTCGGCTCCGCCGACACCTTCTCCCGCAAGGGGAGAAGGAAACCCGCCGATGCACATCGCCGCGACCACTATTATGACCCCCAAAACGACCCGCTTCGGTGGGGCGTCTTCGGGTCTGGGCGCGATCTAGCCAGCATCCCGAACTCAGCCCCGCCGATGCTGGACCGATAGACGCCGAGATCCCGTCATCCCGGAGCGGCGAGGTCGCCCGGCATGACCTCAGGCCGAGATCGCGTGCAGCTCGGCTGCGTGCGCCCGCAGCCAGGCCCTGTGGGGGGCGGGATCACCCACCAGCCGCTCGCACAGCGCCCAGAACCTTGGCCCGTGATTGGCCTCGATCAGGTGCGCGCATTCGTGGGCGGCGACATAGTCGGCCACCGCCGCCGGCGCCAGGATCAGGCGCCAGCTGTAGCGAATGGCGGCCGGCGTTCCGGGCCGCGCCGCCCGGCACGAGCCCCAGCGCGCCTTGGGGTCGGCCACAGCCACTGACGGCATCGGCCGGCCCAGGGCCTGGGCGTGGATGGCGGTGCGGTCGGTCAGCACGGTCAGGGCCTCGCGCTTGGCCAGTCGCAACACCTTGAGGCCCCAGTTGGCGTCGTCGGGCGCGACCAGGCGATCGCCGTCGATGCGCGCCCGGCCTGGGCCGACCTCGAGCCTGTAAGCCCTGTCGTAAAGCCGCAGAATTCCGCCCGGCGCGACGCTGATCCGCCCTGGCAGAGCAGCCAGTTGACCGGCAATCCAGGCGGACTTTTCGTGGGCGAAGGCGACGGCTTCCGAGAGCCGGCGCGGGTTGGGGGCCAGGGCGACCACTTCGGACTTGGCGCGATCGACCCGTAGCGAGATGCGTCGGGCCCGTCCGTCGACTTTCAGCCGCACGGGGCAGCCGGCCACGTCCAGCCGGTCGCCGTCGGAAAAGCGCTGCGCAGCGGTAAACAGACCCATGCCCCTACATCGCGTCTAGACGACGGCGATGCAAGGCAGGCGGCGCGTTCAGACCTCGTCGGGGAAGTTGGGATCGCTCTTGCGGATGAACGACCGAACGCGCGGATAGGTCTCCTCGCGGAACCGGCGACCGTTGAAGACGCCATAATGACCGACGCCCGGCTGGACGTAGTCGGTCTTCATGTCGTCGGGCAGGTTGGGCGTCAGGCCGTGGGCGGCCTGGGTCTGGCCGATGCCGGAGATGTCGTCGTTCTCGCCTTCCACCGTCATCAGGCCGATGTCAGTGATCAGGTCGGGCCGCACCGGCTTGCCGCGATGCATCAACTCGCCCTTGGGCAGCAGGTGCTGCTGGAAGACGATGTCGATGGTCTGCAGGTAGAACTCTTCGGTCAGGTCCAGCACCGACAGGTACTCGTTGTAGAACTCCAGGTGTTTGTCGGCGCTGTCGCCGTCGCCCTTCACCAGGTCCTGGAAGTAGCGCTTGTGGGCTTCCTGGTGCTTGGCCTTGTTCATGCTCATGAAGCTGGCCAGCTGAACGAAGCCCGGATAGACCCGCCGGCCTGCGCCCACATAGGGCGGCGGCACGGTGTAGATCATGTTGGACTGGAACCAGGCGAAGGGCTTTTCCTCGGCCAGGTTGTTGGTCACGGTCGGCGACAGGCGCGCATCGATCGGCGAGCCCATGAAGGTCATGCTGGCCGGACGCGAAGGGTGGTTGTCGGCAGCCATCAAGGCGGCGGCGGCCAGAACCGGCGGACCCGGCTGGCAGACGGCCACGACATTGGGGCGCGGGCCCAGCACGGCCAGCATCTGGATGATGTGGTCGATATAGTCGTGGAAGTCGAAGCGGCCTTCCAGCATCGACACTTCGCGGGCATTGACCCAGTCGACGATGAACACCGCGTGGTCGGGCAGGAAGGCCTCGACTGTGCCCCGCAACAGCGTCGCATAGTGACCTGACAGGGGCGCGACGATCAGCACGGCGGGGTCGAGGCTGAACTTCCCGGCCCGGCGCATGTCGGCCATGTCGCGGTCGAACTGGATGACCCGGGCCCAGGGGCTTTCCCAGACCACGGTGGGGCGCACCCGCACATCGACCTGGCCGACCTTGATGGTGTCGATGTTCCAGGCCGGCTTTCCGTATCGCCGCGTGACGTTCGAGAACAGGTCGGCGCCGGCGTGCATGCGGCGGCCAAGGTCGGTGTTGGCGGCGGGGTTTAGCGGCGAGCCCCAAAAGTCGCGCGCGACACGGGCCGCTTCGCGCAGGGGGGAGGAGGCGTAATAGGCCGCTTCATGAAGGGCGTAGAGCATGGCGCATCCAATATGTTGCGCCGCAGCATAGCATGGCGAAACCTAAGAAAGTCCAACGAAGATGCGCGCCCGCGGGGATCAGCCCTCGCGCATGGCGTCGTTGATGCGACGGGCGATGTCTTCCGGCGGCAGGTTGTAGGGGATCACGGTGCTGAAGCGGCCCTTGGGGTCCATCAGATAGATCGCCGTCGAGTGGTCGATCGTGTAGCCGGGACCGTCGCCGACCTTGGTGTAGTAGACGCGGTAAGCCTTGGCCGCAGCCGCCACCTGCTCGGGCGTTCCTGTCAGGCCGAGAGTCGATTTGGGCACGTAGTCGGCCGTCAGATAGGCCTTCATCTGCTTCACGTCGTCGCGGCCTGGATCGACCGAGACGAAGACGATCCGCAGGTCTTCGGCTTTCTTCGGACCCAGAATGTCGGTGGCCGCCGCCAGGCCCTGCAGGGTGCCGGGGCAAACGTCGGGGCAATAGGTGAAGCCGAAAAACACCGCGCTCCACTTGCCCTTCAAGGCCTTTTCAGTGGTCGGGGTGCCGCTCTGGTCGACCAGCTGGAAGGGTCCGCCCACCGCCGCCGCGCCGTTGTCCGACTTGAACATACCCGCCCGGAAAGCCAGGCCGGTCGCGAAAACCGCAGCGATCAGACAGGCCAGAATCAGGATGATGCGGTGACGAGGCATGGGCATTTTTCCTTTGGCTCTCGCCAGACGCGAAAATCTGGACTTATCCTGCGACATGGCTGACGTTTCGTTCGCAAGAGCGCCCGAAGACCAGCGTTCGAAGGGGCTCGATAAGCCGGGTGAAGATCCGGCGCAAGATGATGGCTGGTCCTGGGCGGCGCCCGGACTGCGTCGCGGACGCCTGCGGGTTCGTTCCCTGCTGGCCCAGCGCTGGCTGGCTGTGGCCGGCCAGACTGCAGCCCTGCTGTTCGTCGGCATGGTTCTAAAGCTTCAGATTCCCTGGGCTCTGTGCTTTTCGCTGATCGCCCTGTCGGCCTGGCTCAATGTGCTGCTGAGCCTGGCCTCGAGCGGTCAAAGGCTGGCCCGCGAGGGCGAGGCCACGGCCCAGATCGCCTTTGACATCCTGCAGTTGTCAGGCCTGCTGTACCTGACCGGCGGGGCGCATAACGCCTTCTGCCTGCTGCTGATCGCGCCCGTCACTCTGGCGGCGGCCACCCTGCCCGCCCGCTACGCCCTGTGCCTGGCGCTGCTGGCCATCGCCAGCACGGTGCTGCTGGCCTTTTTCCACCTGCCGGTTCCCATGGTGGCGGGCGCGCCGCCGATGGTGGAGCCGCCGATGGCGCAGCAGGCCATCATGATCCTGGCCCGGATCATGGGCATCGTCATCACCGGCGCCTATGCCTGGCAGGCGGCCAGCGAATCCGCGCGGATGGAGCTGGCCCTCAACGTCACCGAGACGGTTCTGGCTCGCGAACAGAGACTGTCGGCCCTGGGCGCCCTGGCCGCCGCCGCCGCCCACGAACTGGGCACGCCCCTGGCGACAATCTCGGTGGTCGCGCGCGAAATGGCTCGCAACGCCCCCGACGACCAGACCCGCGAGGATGCCGAACTGATGATCGGCCAGGCGGCGCGCTGTCGCGAGATTCTGCAACGCCTGACCGAAATGCCCGAGGCGAAGGACGCCGTGCACGAGCGCATGAGCCTGGTCCAGCTGGTCCAGGACGTCATCGAGCCGCACCTGGTGCACGGTGTGCGCGTCGAGGCCGTGGTCAACGGCCCGTCGGGGGAATCCGCGCCCGACATCTGGCGGCGGCCCGAGGTGATCCACGCGATGACCTCCATCGTCGAGAACGCCGTCGACTTCGCCCGCGCCGAGGTGTTGGTCATCGCCCGCTTCGACCTGCGCTCAATCGTCATTGAGGTGCGCGACGACGGTCCCGGCTTTTCCGCCGAGGTGCTGGCCAAGCTGGGCGAGCCCTATGTCACCACCCGGCCGGGGGCCGAGGGCTCGCGCACGGGCCACATCGGCATGGGTCTGGGCTTCTTCATCGCCAAGACCCTGCTGGAACGGACAGGGGCCACGGTGGATTTTCGCAATGGTCGGCGGGGCGGGGCGGTGGTCGCGGCGCGCTGGCCCCGGTCGGCGCTTGAGGCCCCTGGTTACACAGGGGCTTGATGCCTAGCCGGGAAGGACAACATGATGCTTTATAAGTGTACTCGGTTGAGTATGAGCGCGGGGAGGCGCTGAAGTCATGGCGGATATCAGTGAGCTGGTCGCGGCCCTGCCCGACAAGACGCTTCTGCTTCTCGACGACGATGCGCCCCTGCGCACGCGCCTGGGACGCGCGCTGGAGCAGCGGGGGTTTGTGGTGACCCTGGCCGCCTCGGTGGCCGAAGCCTTGGCCCTGCTGCGCGTTCACGCCCCCGCCCACGCCGTGCTCGACATGCAGCTGGAGGACGGCACGGGGCTGAAGGTGGTCGAGGCGGTGCGCGACGCCCGGCCCGACGCCAAGATCATCATGCTCACCGGCTATGGCAATATCGCCACTGCCGTGGCGGCCGTGAAGGCCGGGGTGGTCGACTATCTCTCCAAGCCGGCCGATGCCGATGAGGTGGCCCGCGCCCTGCTGGCCGCCAAGGACGCCGCGCCTGTGCCGCCGGACAACCCGATGAGCGCCGACCGCGTGCGGTGGGAACATATCCAGCGGGTCTATGAGATGTGCGGCCACAACGTGTCGGAGACGGCGCGGCGCCTGAACATGCACCGCCGGACCCTGCAGCGAATCCTGGCCAAACGGGCACCGCGATAGGCATTGGGTAATGCTCCCCCTCTGGGGGAGCTGTCGCGGAGCGACTGAGGGGGCCATCTGGGCTCGGGCCGAGCTAGCCCCCTCCGGCTCTGCGGGCCACCTCTCCCAAAAGGGGAGAATCCAGCCTTCTTATTCACATCGCCGAAATGCCGCCGTCGACCTTGATCTCGGCGCCGGTCATGAACTTGCTCTCGTCGCTGGCGAGGTAAAGGACAGCGTTGGCGATGTCGTTGGGCTCGCCGATCCGGCCCAGCGGAACCTGCCGCGCCAGCTTGGCGTGGGCCTCCTCCTTGCCGAACCGGGCGGTAAAGCCGTCGAGGATCGGGGTGTCGATGAAGGTCGGGTGGATCGAGTTGGAGCGGATATCCAGCTTCATCTTGGCGCAGTACAGCGCGATGTTCTTGGACAGCAGCCAGACCGCCGCCTTGGAGGCATTGTAGGCCGGTGAGTTGCCGTTGGCGATCAGGCCGGCGATCGAGCTCAGATTGATGATCGAGCCGGGTTGATGGGCCCGCATATGGGTCAGGGCGTGCTTGGCGCCGAGGAACACCGAGTCGACATTGACCGACATCACCTTCTTCCAGAGGGCGAAATCGAGGCTCTCGATCGGGCCGTCGCCGCCGATGCCGGCATTGTTGACCAGCACCGACAGGCCGCCCATGGCGTCGGTGGCCTTTTCAAGTACCGCGATCCACTCGTCTTCCTGGGTGACGTCCAGCTCGAAGGCGAAGGCCGTGCCGGCCCCGTGGGCGGCGTTGATCTCGTCAGCGACGGCTTGAGCGCCCGCCAGGTTGATGTCGGCCAGGCTGACCTTGGCGCCCTGGCTGGCCAGCATGCGCCCCGCCGCCGCGCCCAGACCCTGGGCCCCGCCGGTGATGAAGGCCTTCTTGCCGGCGACCCGGCCCGTGATCTGCGCCATTTGGCGTCCTCCCAAATTATTCAAACATTAGTTTGAACCGGATGGGAGCGGGGCGAAAGGGGGAAACGGTGGGTCAAATCTGCGAGCTCTCGTCCCACAAAGCTCGTCATCCCGGCCGCAGCGCAGCGGAGAGCCGCGACCCAGGGGTGACCGCAATGGGCCGGACCCTGGGTCGCGGGTGGGCTACGCCGCCCAGGATGACACATTTTTTGGTGTCAGTGGGCTGGAGTCGCTTACCCAGCCGCCCCGTCCATGAACGTCGCCAGCGCCAGATCCAGCTCTGTCACGCCATCGGCGTCATGCGTGGTCAACAGCACCTCGACACGGTTGTAAACATTGAACCATTCGGGATGGTGATCCAGTTTGTCGGCCATCAGGGCCACCCGGGTCATGAAGCCGAAGGCGGCGTTGAAGTCGGCGAACTTGAACGTCTTGGTGATGGCGTCCTTGTCCAGCGCGGCGCTCCAGCCCGAAAGCTGCGCAACAGCGGCGGCGGCGCCGATCCGGGGGCGTGACATGGCAGGTCCTGACGCGAAGGGGATGATCCCCCTTTCAGAACGCCAATCCAGTCACCTTCGCAAGGTCGGCGAGCAGCTGGTCCTCGCTGGTGACCTTGATCGCTGTCATGCCCAGGCCGGCGGCCGGCTTGCAGTTGACCCCGAGGTCATCGAGATAGACGCAGTTTTCGGGCTGCACGTTCAGCGCCTCGCACATCATCAGATAGATGCGCGGGTCGGGCTTGCGGACCCCGGCCTTGGAGCTTTCGATCACCACCTCAAAATGGCTCATGATCTCACCGACGGCGGCGGCCTTTTCGGCGCTGGAGGCCATGCCCGCGCCATGGCCGGTGGTGACATTGTTGGTGATGCAGCCGACCTTGAACCGCGCCTTGCAGGCCAGCATCGCCGCCAGCACCCGGGGCCGCAGGTCGCCGTACAGCAGCGGCAGGACATCGGCGCCGCGCACCGCATGGCCAAGGCGCGTGGCCTCTTCAAGGAACAGCGCGTCGAAACCGGCCGCGTCGATCTCCGACCGCTCGAACCGCGCCCAGGCATTGGTGTCGGGATCGGTGGAATTGACCGTGCGGATGAAGTCGGTCGGCAGGCCCCGTTGCGCCTCGTAGCGACGGAACGCTTCGAACGGCGAGGTGGTGAAGACACCGCCGAAATCCCAGATCACCGCCTCGATCGCCATGCCGCCCTCAAACAGTTGTTTGATCGACGGTAGGGCGCGGCCCGACGCGAGGCAAGCGCCTGCGGTGAAGCTCCGTTCGCGCGCCGGGTGAACCCGCAGGCCGTTAACCTTTGTTAATGCTTTGCTGGCGGTCCAGGAGCGTTCCATGACCTTGTCCCGTCTCTCCCTCTGTCTCGCCGCAGCCGGCGCCCTGCTCGCCGGCGCCGCCATGGCTGCGGGCTCCGATCAGGGGCTGAGGGGCGGTCCGCCGGTGTCGCGCCCCGGACTGCCGCTGGATCTGGAGCGGCTGCCGCCCAACAGCGGACCCGGCGATTGCGTGACCCGGCGGGTCACCGGGCCCGGCGGCGCCTATCGCTGGGACCGCGTGGAATGCGACGCCGAACGCGGCTGGTCCGGCTATGACCCGTGGGGTTATGGCCACCGGCCGCTTGAGGTCGAGACCCTGCAGGCCCATCACGCCGATCGCTACGGCAGCAGCCACGACCCGCGCGCCCACGACCGGCAGGAAGACCGCTACGGCCCTGGCCCCGCGCGGTTTACCGAATACCGCGTCGCCGGCCGCGACGCCGATGGCTTCCTGGTCTGGCCCGGAAAACGACCCTGACCTCTGACCTGAACCTTGGCCTGAGCCTTGCGGGCCGTCCTTCCCGACGAACCAATTTGGGACGGGGGACCTGAACATGCGCACGCCAACCAAGCCATTCTTCAAACGCTACGAACTGATCGCCATCGCCGCCTTCGTGGTGGCCGCCATCGGGATCAGCAGCCTCGGCATCGTCTACTAGGAACCATCCGGCCAAGCTTGTTGGCGCCGGAATGGAACAGGACCGACCTGCCCGCGCGTTGTGCAAGGGCAACCGGAGGTCCAGGTCCTGTCCGATCACGAACACATCGCGCCCAAACGCGCTCCGCTTGAGCGGCTGCGCGCCTGCTGGGCGTCGGCGCCTGCGTCGGCGCGACGGGGCGCGATCGCGGCCGTGGCGCTGTTCGTGGCGGTCGTCGCCTTCCTGGCCGTCTTTGACTGGAACTGGCTGCGGGGCCCCATCGGCCGCATCGCCTCGACGCAGCTGAGCCGCAAGGTCGAGATTGTCGGCGACCTGCGCGTCCATCCCTGGTCGTTCTCGCCCAAGGTCGAGGCGCTGGATGTCCGCATCGGCCAGCCTGTCTGGGCGCTAAAGGCCGATGCGACCCTACAGCCGATGGTTCGGGCCCAGCGGCTGGCCGTGCAATTCAAGCTGCTGCCGCTGTTCAAGGGCGACGTCATCCTGCCGCTGCTGGCGATCGACCGGCCCGACGTGCGGCTGATCCGCGACGCTTCGGGCCAGGCCAACTGGACGTTCGGAGCCAAGACGGCCAACGCCAAGCCGCTGAAGCTGCCGGCCATCCAGCACTTCATCATCAATGACGGGGCCCTGCAGGTCGACGACCGTCAGCGCGATGTGCTGTTCGTCGGCACCGTCAGTTCCAACGAACAGGCCACCGGGGACGGGCGTGGCAAGTTCGTGCTGGAGGGCAAGGGCAGCCTCAACCGCTCCCCGTTCACCGCCATGATCACCGGCGGCCCGCTGCTGAACATCACGCCCAACCGGCCCTATCCGTTCGACGCCAGGGTGGCGGCGGCCTCGACCCGGGTCACGGCCAGGGGCTCGGTGACCAAGCCGTTCGACCTGGGCCGGTTCGCTGCCGACATCACCGTTTCGGGGTCAGACCTGAACCGCCTCTACGCCCTGACCGGCCTGACCCTGCCCAACACCCCGCCTTACAGGATCAGCGGCAAGCTGACCCGCAAGGGCGGCCGCTTCGACTTCAACGGACTGTCAGGCAAGATCGGCGACAGCGACATCGCCGGCGACCTGTTCGTGCTGACCAACCGCAACAGGCCCTATCTGGAAGCGGACCTCAGGTCCCGACGCCTGGACTTCGACGATCTGGGCAGCCTGGTCGGCGCGGCGCCGGCCACGGGGCGCGGCGAAACCGCCTCGGCGGGCCAGAAGGTCGAGGCCGGCCAGCGCGCCGCCACCCAGCGCCTGCTGCCCGACGCCACCCTGCAGACCGAGCGCGTCCGCGCCATGGACGCCAAGGTCACCTATCGCGCCCTCGCCGTGAACGCCCCAGGCCTGCCGCTGAAAAAGGTTCGCGCCGACATTACCCTGGACAAGGGCGTGCTCACGCTGAACCCGATCAGCCTGACCTTCTCGCGCGGCGATCTGTCCGGAAAGGTGCGGCTGGACGCAAGGCCCGCCGTACCGCGCACCGAGGTCGACCTGCGGCTGACCAACGCCAAGCTGGAAGATTTTATCCCGGTGCAAAGCGGCGGAAAGCCGATCATCGAGGGTCCGGTCATGGCCCGCGCCAAGCTGTCGGGGGTGGGCAACAGTGTTCACCGTGCGGCCTCCAACGCCAACGGGACCTTCACCCTGGTCTCGCCGCGCGGCACTGTGCGACAGGCCTTCGCCGAGCTGATGGGCGTCAACCTGTCCAAAGGCGTGTTGCTGCTGCTGTCCAAGGACACCGACACGACGGCCGTCCGCTGCGCGGTGGCCGACTTCACAGTCCGCAACGGCGTGGCCACCACCAATCACCTGGTGGCCGATACCGGCGTAGTGCTGGTGCGCGGCAAGGGCGAGATCAATCTGGAGACCGAGCGGATGAACTTCCGTATCGAGGGCGACAGCAAGAAGCCGCGCCTTTTGCGGCTGTTCGTACCGATCACCATTTCCGGCCCGTTCCTGACGCCCAAGGTGGGGTTCAAGCCCGGCAAGGTGGTCAGTCAGGGCGGGATCGCCGCCGCCCTTGGCACGCTGGTCAACCCGCTGGCGGCCCTGCTGCCCTTTGTCACCACAGGCGAGGCCAAGAACGCCGACTGCGAAGGCCTGGTGGCCGAGGCGCGCGGTGACGGCGTGCCGGTCAAGGTGGCCCAGACGACAAAGGCTCCGGTGAAGAAGTAAGCGTGTCAACTCGCCGGGGCGGGTGGAGGGATGATCAGACCGCTGGCTTTGGCCGCCCCCGCCGCTCGCGGAAAAAACTCCGCAGCAGGTCGGCGCTCTCCTGGGCCATCACCCCGCCCGTCACCTCAGGCCGCCAGTGGCAGGTCGGCTGGGCAAAGAAGCGCGGGCCGTGAACCACCGCGCCGCCCTTGGGATCTTCGGCTCCGAACACCACCCGTCCGATCCGCGCATGGCTGATCGCGCCGGCGCACATGGCGCAGGGCTCGAGAGTCACGACAAGCGTCAGATCGGTCAGCCGATAATTTTCCAGCTTTGCCGCCACCTGCCGCATCACGGCAATCTCGGCGTGCGCCGTCGGGTCGTGCGCGGCGATCGGACCGTTGCCGGCGACGCCCAGGATCTCGCCACTCTTGGGATCAAGGATCACCGCCCCGACCGGCGTCTCGCCGCGCGCGGCGGCGGCGCGGGCTTCGTCCAGGGCGATAGCCATGACGGCTTCATCGGTCAGGCGCGGAGGATCGGAAATGGTCTAGCCCTCCATGGCCAGCAAGGCGATGCGGCGGGCCTGAATAGAGCAAAGCTGCGGCGCAGACTTCAGGGTCACCTTGAAGATCACAGACTTTCAGTATGTCATTTTCAGAATGGCGCAAATGCCGCAACCTTGATCCTGACCGCGTTCGGTGCGCATTTGCCGCTCAGCCCATCGAGAGATGCGCCCTGCCCTTCGAAGGACCGACCATGAACGACCTGCCCCCGAACACGCCCCACGACCCTCTTTACGACCCCGGTCACGACGGCGACCTCGACGATCCGTCGACGGGCGAGCGCGTCGCCAAGGCCCTGGCCCGCGCGGGCGTGGCCTCGCGACGCGAGGTCGAGCGGCTGATCGAAGCCGGCCGCGTCGCCATCAATGGCAAGGTCCTGACCACCCCGGCTGTCAAGGTGGGGCCCGGCGACTTCCTGACCGTCGACGGCAAGCTGGTGGCCGAGCGCGAGCCGACGCGGCTGTTCCGCTACAACAAGCCCACCGGCCTGATGACTACCCACAACGATCCCAAGGAGCGCCCGACGGTGTTCCAGGCCCTGCCGCGCGAGCTGCCGCGGCTGATCTCGGTGGGGCGCCTCGACCTGAACTCCGAAGGCCTGCTGCTGCTGACCAATGACGGCGAACTGTCGCGCAAGCTGGAAGCCCCCAACAATGGCTGGGTGCGCCGCTATCGCGTCCGCGCCTTTGGCCATACCGATCAGGCGCGGCTGGACCGGCTGAAGGACGGCGTCACCATCGAGGGCGTGCGCTATGGCCCGATCGAGGCCAAGCTCGACAAGGCCCAGGACAAGGCCGGCGGCGGCAAGAACATCTGGATCACCATCTCGCTGACCGAGGGCAAGAACCGGGAAATCCGCCGGGTGCTCGAGCACTTGGACCTGAAGGTCAATCGCCTGATCCGCCTGTCCTATGGCCCGTTCGCCCTGGCCACCCTGATGCCGGGCCAGGTGGAAGAAGTGGGCCCCCGGGTGATCCGCGAGCTGCTGGCCGGGCTGGTGGCCGAGGAAGACATGCCCACCGGCGACAAGCCGCAATTCATGGGCGTGGCCGATCCTCTGCACGCCCCGGGCACCGCCAAGGGCGGCGAACTGCAGCGTCGGGCCATCAAGTCCGCGCCCCTGCCCAAGGTTCTCGAACCGGGTGAGCGGACGCTGGAAAAGCCGGTCTACAAGGCCGGCTGGGCCAAGCCGAAGAAGAAGGTCGTCATCGCCGGCGTCAAGCCGATCAAGCGCGCGCCCAAGTCCATCGAGAGCAAGATGATCGGCCCCAAGCCGGATCACCTCGCCCCGCGTGGGGCCAAGGCCGCGACGGGCCCCAAGTCTTTCGGGGCCAAGGCGGCGGGCGGCGTGGCCGGGGCCAGGTCATTCGACAAGACGGCGGGCGGCAAGCCCTCATCGGCGAAACCGGCACGGGCCGGTGACGTCGACGCCCGTTCAGCCGAACCGGGCAAGACAGGCGCGAAGGCGTTCGCCAGGCCCGCGAGCGTGGGCAGCAAGCCCTTCGGCAAGCCCGGCGCAAAGCCGGCCGCCGAAAAGTCGTCCCGCTCGGCCCCCGCCGCGTTTGAGACCAGGCCGGGCGCGCCGCGTCCGTACAAGGGCCCCAAGAAGCCGCGCTAGGCTTGAGCGCCGTCGACCCATGGGCTGGCGTTAGATCGTGGCCGGGTCGCGGCTGCCAAACCAGCGGGTGACGATCGGCCAACGCACCACCGCTTCGGCCAGCAGGGCGTAGCCGGCCCCGATCACCACCGCGCCGACCAGTGAGGTCAGCTGGAACGAATGCGGCGTCTCGGGTGTCAGGGACAGGGGGCGTAGCAGCAGCAGGATGACGATGTTGTTGGCCGCGTGGGCGCCGATCGCCAGCTCGATGCCGCCGGTACGCAGGGTCATCCAGGTCAGGCCCGCGCCCATGGCCGCCCGGATCAGGAAAGCGCCGGGATTGGGGTCAAAGTGGATCAGCGCGAACAGCAGGCCATTGACCGCCATCAGGATCGCCGGACTGCGCGTGAATGCGCCGGCGTGCTTCAGCAGCCAGCCCCGGAACACGATCTCCTCGGCGGCGGCGGCGATCACCAGCAGCAGGATGGCGAAGCCGGCATAGGTGGCGCGTCCGACGGTTGTCGAGGCCAATGCCAGGATCGGCGGCGTCGGCGCGCCCGCGCCCAGACTGGCGGCGGCGATCACCAGCGCCACCATGATCACACCCACCAGAACCAGCCCCGCAAACAGCAGGCGGGTGCGAAAGACACCGCCCACGACGGCATAGCGACGGATCGGCCGATGGCTCAGCCCGGCGCTCACGGCGACGAAGGCCAGGGCGGCAGCGCCGTTGACCCCGGCCAGGACCGATAGCAAGAACAGCGAAGCCAGACCCTCGGTTGCGGCCCGGGCCGGCTGGTCGAACACGTAAAACAGCGCGGCGGCGGCCGGCGCGCCGTCGAGGCCGCTGACCACCACCATCACCAGCAGGCAGGCCGAGGCGCCGCCGAGCACAGCGGCGGCGACGGCGGCCAGCAAGCCAACCGGAACCGCGACCGCCAGCCGGCGACCGTCGCGATCAAAGGCCGTCAGGTCCGCGAAGAAGCGCGAGTCTCTCATCGCTCCGAAGATCGCCGCCATCGCCATCGCGTTTTCTGACACCCCTGTTCTTGGAGCGACTAAGAGAGCGCCCATCAAAACTTGTAAAGCGTCCGGCTTGCCGTGGCCCCGCAACAGCGGCACACACGCCGATCGAGACAGGGATTGCAGCTCAATGCGCATCGTTTCCGGCCAGTATCGCGGCAAGGCCATCGTCGCCCCGCCCGGCGACGCCACCCGGCCGACCTCCGACCGCGCACGGCAGGCGGTGTTCAACATCCTGGAGCACGCCGCCTGGGCGCCGGAGCTGCACGGCGCGCGCGTCGTCGACCTGTTCGCCGGCTCGGGCGCCCTGGGACTGGAAGCCCTGTCGCGCGGCGCGGCCTTCTGCCTGTTCGTCGAGACCGCCGATCCGGCGCGCGGCGCGATCCGCGAGAATATCGACGCCATGAATCTGTTCGGTGTCACCCGCGTGCATCGCCGCGACGCCACCGATCTTGGCCTGCCGCCGTCCAGTGTCGGCGCGCCGTTCGACATCGCCTTCCTGGATCCGCCCTACGCCAAGGGCCTTGGCGAGAAGGCCCTGGCCCAGCTGCTGGCCCATGGCTGGCTGAAGCCCGGCGCCATCGTGATGTTCGAGCGCGGTCGCGACGAGGCCGAGCCCGCCGTACCCGGCTTCACGGTCTTGGACACGCGCGACTATGGGGCCGCGCGTGTCCTGTTCCTCAAGGTCGCCGAGTAGCTACCAGCCGCGCGCGGTGACGCGGTTGTCCAGCTGCGACCTCAGGCTGACGGCGCCCTCCCGCGTGATGCGGTAGGGGCCGCCGCCGCTGCTGGCGATCAGTCGCCGTTTCTTCAGCGTCTTGAAGACGCTCAGGGAGCAGTCGCTCAGCCGCCAGCCTTCTCGGGTGATGCAGTCGACGTCGACCAGGCGGCCATGGTCGTCGCGTAGGGGTTCGATACGGGCGCCCTGCGCCAGGGCGTGCAGCGTGCGTTGCTGCGCTTTGGAGATGTTCAAGGAGATTGTCCGAGGATCGAGGCGTGGGAACGCAAACCCCCGGATCTCGAGGAGACCCGCTCATTCTCGGAGTGCGGACACGACTGCGCGCATCCGCAGGGACTGCGGACGGATCAGGGCCTGATCGACTTGCGAACCGGAGGGTTCGGAGCCTGTTAGGCCCGGGCCTCGCTTACAATCTCGGACATAAAACCACCGTTGGAGTGACGCGCCATCCTAGCTCCGGGACGCTGAAATTCAAGCACAGCCGATTGCCGCTCTGCCCGGTGAAGGCCGTGGAAGAGCGGGATGGATCAGTTCATCAGCGCCGAGCCTAGCAGAACCCGGCTGCCGGGCTTGCCCAGCACCTTGTCGGCGGTCTTCTGCATTTCCCGCGACAGATAATCGACGTCTGGTGGATCGCCGCGCCGCAGGCCCGAGGCATAGGTCATCAGCACCTGAGCAAAGGCGGCCCGCAGGCGCGGCTCGGACTGCTGAGCGCGCTCCATCAACTTGGGATCCTTGGATTCGATGCCGGCCTCAAGGGTCAGGACGCCGCGTCGCCCATCGCGCCGCAGGGCGACGGCGGTCAGGGGCTTGAAGGCGAAATAGGTCACCGTCGGCTTGCCCTCCTTCTTTGGAGCACTGGCCAGGGCCGGGGCCGGCGCAGCCATCAGGGCACCGGCAAAAACGAACGGTAGGAGGGTCAGGGCGCGACGCATGAGGTATGCTTAGCCCGACGTGGTTGACGTCCTCTTTACGCCTAGGCGCGACAAAGGAGCGTTAACCACGAATCGCAATCCTCGCGACTCTTCGCGGCCGGGGCGGTAGGAGGCTGAACTTGGGCCGTTTTTCCCCGAAAACCCTCGATCTCGACGGCAAGGTGATCCTGATCACCGGCGGCACCGGCTCTTTTGGCCGGCGGTTCATCGAGACGGTTCTGAAGCTTTCGAACCCGCGGAAGGTCATCGTCTACTCCCGCGACGAATTGAAGCAGAGCGATATGCAGATGGAACTGCGCGAGCAGTTCGACGACGCGACCTATGCCAAAATGCGCTTCTTCCTGGGTGACGTGCGTGACCGCGAGCGGCTGACCCTGGCCCTGCGCGGGGTCGACATCGTCATCCACGCCGCCGCCCTGAAACAGGTGCCGGCCGCCGAATACAACCCCTCCGAATGCATCCACACCAATGTGCTTGGGGCCGAGAACGTGGTCTGGGCCAGCCTGGCCAATGGGGTGAAAAAGGTGGTCGCCCTGTCAACCGACAAGGCCTGCAACCCGATCAATCTGTACGGGGCCACCAAGCTGGCTTCGGACAAGACCTTCGTGGCCGCCAACAACCTGTCGGGCGATATCGGCACCCGCTTCGCAGTGGTTCGCTATGGCAATGTCGTCGGCTCGCGCGGCAGCGTCGTGCCGCTGTTCAAGCGTCTGCTGGCCAACGGCGCCACCGAGCTGCCGATCACCGACGCGCGCATGACGCGCTTCTGGATCACCCTGAACGAGGGGGTGAACTTCGTGCTCTCGTCGCTGGACCTCATGCGCGGCGGCGAGATCTTCGTCCCCAAGATCCCGTCCATGACCATGCCCGATCTGGTCAAGGCCATGTCGCCGACCGCCGGGGTCAAGGTCATCGGCATCCGGCCTGGCGAAAAGCTGCACGAGATGATGATCAGCGCCGACGACGCGCGGGCCACCGTCGAGCTGTCCGACCGCTACGTGATCGAACCCACCTTCGTCGAATATCCCCGCAAGCGCTTTGGGCCCGAAGACGGCGCCAAGCCGGCGGAAGAGGGCTTCTGCTACAGCAGCGACAACAATGACGACTGGCTGTCGGCGCAAGGCTTGCTGGCCATGCTGGAGGAAAAGGCGCGCTGATGACGGCGTCTTCGCCCTTCCTGCCCTATGGCCGCCAGACCATCGAGGACGACGACGTCGCCGCCGTCGCCGCCGCCCTGCGTTCTGATTTCCTGACCACCGGCCCGACGGTCGAGGCCTTCGAAGACGCCTTCAAGCAAAAGGTCGGGGCCGAGCACGCCATTGCCGTGGCCAATGGCACCGCCACCCTGCATCTGGCCATGTTGGCCCTGGGTGTTGGTGAGGGTGATGTCTGCATCGCGCCGTCGATCACCTTCCTGGCGACCGCCAACTGCGCCCGCTATGTCGGGGCCGAGGTGGTGTTCGCCGACGTCGATCCCCATTCAGGCCTGATGACCCCCGACACCCTGGCCGCCGCCCTGGCGCGCGCGGGGGATCGTAGGGTCAGGGCCATCCTGCCCGTGCATCTGCGCGGCGATGTCTGCGACCTGCCGGCGATGCGCGGCATGGCCAGCGCGGCCGGGGCGGTGCTGGTGGAAGACGCGCCCCATGCCCTTGGCTCGGTCGGTACGTTCAGCGGGGAGGAGCATCCGGTCGGCGACGGCGCCTATTCAGCCTTTGCCAGCTTCTCGTTCCACCCGGTCAAGACGCTGGCCACCGGCGAGGGCGGCATGCTGACCACCAATGACGCAGAGCTGGCGGCGCGGGCGCGGTCCCTGCGCGGTCACGGCATGGTGCGGCCGCCGGGCGCCGATCCCTGGTGGTACGAGATGCCGGAGATCGGCTTCAACTATCGCATCCCCGACGTGCTGTGCGCCCTGGGCCTGTCGCAGCTGGCCAAGCTGGACCGCTTCGTCGCGCGCCGCCGGGCCCTGACCGCGCTCTATGTCGAACGGCTAGAGGCGCTGTCGCCCCGCGTTCGCCTGGCGACCAGCCCTGACTATTCCAATCCAGCCCTGCACCTGCTGACCGTACTGATCGATTTCGACGCCCTGGGGATCACCCGCCGGATGGTGGTGGATGGACTGAAGGCCAACGGGGTCGGAACGCAGGTTCACTACATTCCAGTGCACCAGCAGCCCTATTACGCGACGCGCTACGGCGCACTCGACCTGCCGGGCGCCCAGGCCTGGTACGACCGCTGCCTGACCCTGCCGCTCTATCCGACCATGGCCGACAGCGATGTGGATCGCGTGGTCGAGGCGCTGGGCAGGGTCCTGGCCCGCTAGACGAGCGCGCTGACCTGGGCGATCGGCTGAAGGTTGGTGAACTTGGCCACATCCGCCAGCACCTCGGCGGCGCGTGGCCCGGCCATCGAGGCCTGCAGGGCGGCGGCGTCGCGGAACGCCAGATGCGCCATCGCGATGAAGGGCGCGGGGCCGCCATCGCCCGCCGACAGACCCTTGAACACCTGCACACCCGTCAGGCCGGTCGAGGCGAAGGCCTCGTGGACGAGCGGGATGTGGGTGGCGTTGTAATAGTCGTGGTCGAAATGCGCGCCGTCGGCCGCCGCATAGAGCACGCTGAAGATCACCATATTCATCCCCGGGTCGCCGCCGCCCAGTTGGCGCGGCTGTGGACCCAGCTTAGCCGTCCCCGGGCGTGTCGCAAGCCGCGCAGGCGCGCCTCAGGCGGCCTTGGCGTTCTGCATCAGGCCCTTGAGCAATTCCATGGTCGCCGGGGAGGCGGCCAGTTCCTCGCGGGCCTCGGGCGCGCGCGCCAGCTTGAAAGCTTCCATCTTGGCCCGGTCAGCCACCGGCCCCGTGGGACCGGCCTCGCCCGTGGCCAGCTTGACCAGCAGGGCCAGGCGATGGGTCAGAGGCGCCGGGGCGCGGACCAGCATGGCCAGCAGCCGGCTGTCGATCTCGACCTGCGAGCCCAGTTCGCCGAGCTTGTTGCACAAGGGCTCGTAGTCTTCGCGCACCAGGCCCGAACGCGTGACGGTCTTTTGCAGACCGGCCAGCGCCGCCAGCTTCGAGGCCGGCGAATCGGGACCCTGTCGCAGTTCCTTTTCGAACCGTAGGGCCGTGATATTGGCGGTCAGCCAGCGGGCGGCCTGACGCTTGTTGACCGCGCCCATGACGTTCTCGGCCAGGCGGATCAGGATCACGACCTCCTCGCGGGCCGAGCGGTCACGCCCGAGGAGGGCCTCGATGAACTCGCCGTTGAGCAGGGTCTTGGAGCGAACGGTGAAGGCGGCCTGGATGTCTTCGGGCGGCAGAATGCGTCCGGCGGCGGCCGTCAGGCTCATGGCCAGGGCGCGCAGAAATTCGATCTCGGCCTCGGCGTCGGCGGGCTTCAGCCGGCGTACACCGTTCAGTTCGGCCAGCACCCGCTTAGCGATCGCCGCGCGGACGGGAGCGAAATGATCGCCGCTCAGCCATTCGCTGAGCCGCTTGGCCGTGCCGGAAAGCTCGGGCATGCAGGCGCGGACCTGGGCCTGCATGCGGATCAGGGCCTCGACCTGGGCGCCGCCCGTCAAGCGGGTCATGGCCGCCAGGGTGGATCCAAGGTCGTTGGCCGTACCCAGCAGGTCGGCCATGCCGGCGCGCGACCCGATGATCTCGGCCAAGGGCTGTTCGATGGCGTGCAGGGCCAGGGCGCGGGGACCCGGTTCGGTCGGGGCGGCGTCGGCCAGGTCCAGCAGGCGGGCGATCTTGTCGGACCAGCTGACGCCGGGCGCGATCGAGGCGGCCACGCCGGCCCCCAGCAGGAAGGCGCGGTCGGGATCGGTGGCCAGGCGCGTGGCGGCCTTGGCGAACCCTTCCTTGTCGAGGTCCGGCAGTTGGCCCTTCCTGAAGGCCTTCATCAGATTGGCGACCGAGCGCTCGACCAGACCCTGGAAGGTGCGGATCAGTTCGTGGACCGACATGCCCCGGGCTTCGGCCTCGGGAATGGCGATCTTTTGCAGGGCGTGCTGCAGGTCGGTGCCGGAGGCTTCCAGCTTCTCGACTAGATCAGGGCGGTGCAGCAGTTCGAACGGCGTGGCGTTGTGCCGGGCCAGCCAGCCCTCGAGCAGGCGACCGATCCGGTCACGGGCGTGGGCGGTATAGAGATCTGCCGGCTGGACGCAGAGGGGATCGAGATCCTCCACCTCCTTCTTGGGCTTGCCGCCGTCGACCATGCCCTTGGTGAAGATGGCGATGGATCTGTATTCGCCGGACTCGCGGTCGAGGGTGTCCTTGCTGACCCGAACGGCGACCGCGCGGCCCGAGGTCAGGCATTCCTCGGCGTTCTGGAGCGCAGCCGTGCGAACTTCCGTGGCCATTTCCAGGACCCACTGCGCGCCGGCCTTGCGGCGCACGAAAAGTTCGTAGTGGATGTCACTCATGGGCTAGGGGCTCCGGTAGCGTCGGTTATCGGGTACAACACCTTAAAGCGAGGTTGAGGCGCGTCATTCGCGCTGAAGCTGGGCGGTCTTGGGGCCTTCAGCCGCAATCGCGCCACGCTGGGGCCGCAAAGGGCGGCGACACCCCTTTGGGAAAGCTTTGCCGCGCAATGCGTTGAAGCGACTGCGGGGGGTCGATAGGATCGCCTCAAGACGAAGGTTGAAGGATCAGACAGGCTCCATGGCCGCTATCACGCTCATAGACGACGACGAAAACATCGTCGCTTCGGTCTCGCTGGCCCTCGAAAGCCACGGCCACACGGTCAAGGCCTATTACGATGGAGCCTCGGGCCTTGAGGCCGTCGAGAGCCAGGCGCCGGATCTGGTCATCCTGGACGTCAAGATGCCGCGCATGGACGGCATGGAAGTTCTGCGCCGCCTGCGCCAGACCTCCGAAATCCCGGTGATCATGCTGACCTCGAAGGACGACGAGATCGACGAGATCCTCGGCTTCAATCTCGGTGCCGACGACTACATGCACAAGCCGTTCAGCCAGCGCCTGCTGCTGGAGCGCGTAAAAGCCGTGCTGCGCCGGGCCCGTCCCGAGGACGAGGAACCCTCGATCGCTGCGGGCCTGGCCGGCTCAAAGATGATGAAGCGCGGCAAGCTGACGCTGGATCCAGCCCGCCACGATAGCCTGTGGGACGGCAAGCCTGTGCGCCTGACCGTCACCGAGTTCCTGCTGCTGCAGTCCCTGGCCCAGCGCCCGGGCTTTGTGAAGAGCCGGGACAACCTGATGGACGCCGCTTACGACGATCAGGTCTATGTCGACGACCGTACGATCGACAGCCACATCAAGCGGATGCGCAAGAAGTTCCGCCAGGTCGATCCCGAGTTCGACTCCATCGAGACCCTGTACGGCGTTGGCTATCGTTATCGCGAAGCCTGACGCCGGCGCGCCTCGGCGTCGCTGGGCCTGGCCGCGCGGCTCGCGTCTGGGCCGTCTGATCATCGGTCTGAACGTGCTGGCGCTGGCGATCCTGGTGATCGGGGCGCTGGTGCTCAATGAGCTGCGCAGCGGCCTGGTCAATGCCCGGGTCGAAAGCCTGACCACCCAGGGCGACCTGATCGCCAAGGTCATCGACCAGCTGGCCACCGAGGGCGAGCCCGAGCCGGCGCTGAACCCCGAGGCGGCCAGCGCCATCTTCCAGCTGCTGTTCATTCCGAGCTCGCAGCGGGCGCGACTGTTCGACGCCCAGGGCAATGTGCTGGCCGACAGCTTCATGGTCGCCGACCGCGTGGAATGGAAGGTGCTGCCCCCGGCCCGCAAGCCCGGCGACAAGGATACCGCCGTCCGCGACGATCCCGCTGACAAGGCCAAGGCGGCCAAGGCCAGCCAGGGCCTGTCCAACGAGCTGGCCCAGGCCCTGCGCGGGTCTCCGGTGGCGGGTACGCGGATGTCGGAGAACGGCGAGCGGGTGGTTTCGGTGTCGATCCCGATCCAGCACGTGCGAGCGGTTCTCGGCGTCCTGACCTTGGAGGTCGGCGATGTCGATTCGATCATCGCCGCCCAGCGCCGGGCCCTGCTGCCGTTCATCCTGGTGGCGATCACCGCCACCCTGATCTCGTCGATCCTGCTGCACCGCCTCATCGCCGAGCCGGTGATGCGCCTGGCCCGCGCTGCGGACCGGGTGCGTCTGGAGGGCGCTCGCGCCATTTCCCTGCCCGACATCGCCAAGCGCCAGGACGAGATCGGCGACCTGTCCCGCGCGCTTGAGGAGATGACCCATTCGCTGTCCGAGCGCATGGACGGCATCGAGCGGTTCGCCGCCGACGTCGCCCACGAGATCAAGAACCCCCTGACCTCGATCCGCTCGGCCATCGAGACGCTGGACCTGGTCTCCGATCCCGTCGCCCGGGCCCGGCTGCTGGCCATTCTGCAGAACGACGTCAACCGGCTGGACCGGCTGGTCACCGACATCTCCAACGCCTCGCGCCTCGACGCCGAGTTGTCGCGCGAAGCCCCGCGCGCCCTCGACCTGGCCAAGCTGCTGGCTGAGGTCGCCAGTCTCTACGAGGCCCAGCTGCGCCCCGGTGACGCGCCCGGCAGCGTACGGGTCAGCGTCTCGACTGGCGATCCGCTCGCGCCGGCCAGGCTGATGGCTCGCGAGACCCCCATCGGCCAGGTGTTCCGCAATCTGATCGACAACGCCCGCTCGTTCAGCCCGGCCGACGGCGAGGTTCGCGTCGCCCTGACCCGGACGCGCGGCCGGCTGGTCACCACGATCGAGGATGACGGCCCCGGCATACCGGCCGAGAACCTCGAGACCATCTTCGAGCGCTTCTACACCTCACGGCCCAAGGGTCGGGCGTTCGGCGGCAATTCGGGCCTTGGCCTGTCCATCGCCCGCCAGATCGTCGAGGCTCACGCCGGCGAGTTGAAGGCCGAGAATCGGGTCGACGCCAACGGCACCCTGCTGGGCGCGCGCTTCACCGTCGACCTGCCGGAATCTCGCGAGTGATCCGCCACGCCGGCCTGATCGCTCTGCGCCGCGACGGACTCTGGCGCGGGGCCCTGATCGAGGGCCCCTCTGGGGTCGGCAAGAGCGATCTGGCCCTGCGCGCCGTCGAATCAGGCTTCGCCCTGGCGGCTGACGACCGCACGGTCGTCTTCGCCTCGGGCGGCCAGCTTTATGGCAAGGCCCCTGATTCTCTGTCCGGCCTGATCGAGATTCGGGGTCTGGGCGTCGTCCCCACCCCGGTCATCGCCTTCGCCCGCATCGCCCTGCTTGTGCGGTGCGTTGATGCGCCCGGCGCCGTCGAACGCCTGCCGCAGCCGCGTTTCGAGACCCTCTGCGGCGTGAGCGTTCCCGTTTTCGACCTGTGGCCTCAGGAACCCGCTGCGCCCGCGAAAATCAGACGCATGCTGGAGCATCTTGGAGTCGCTCTCTAACGAGCGTATCAAGTGCGCCCGCGCGGCTCCTCCCGGCCGCCACGGGTTATGGGGATCCCGGTTGAGACATCTGGCATGATCGGGCTCGTGATCGTTACGCACGGGCGTCTGGCGGAGGAGTTTGTCTCCGCTATGGAACATGTGGTCGGCCCGCAGACTGCGGTGAAGGCGATCTGCATCGGTCCGGAAGACGACATGGAACGTCGCCGTTCCGACATTCTGAAGGCGTGCGCTGTCGTGGACAGTGGCGGCGGCGTGATTGTGCTCACCGACATGTTCGGCGGCACGCCCAGCAATCTGGCCATCTCGGTGATGGAGCAGACCCGCGCCGAGGTGATCGCCGGCCTGAACCTGCCGATGCTGATCAAGCTGGCCAGCGTGCGCCAGCGCGAGGACCTGCAATCCTGCGTCGCCCACGCCCAGGAGGCTGGACGGAAATATATCTCCGTGGCCTCCTATGTGCTCGCGGGAGAAAAATGAGTCGCATGCCGGAGCGGACGGTCGAAATCGTCAATGAACGGGGCTTGCACGCCCGGGCCTCGGCCAAGTTCGTGAAGATGGCGGCGGGTTTCGACGCCGAGGTGACGGTCAGCCGCGAGGGCGCCTGCGTGGACGCCCGTTCGATCATGGGCCTGATGATGCTGGCCGCCGGCATCGGCTCGACCATCGATATCGCCGCTGAAGGCCCCGAAGCGGACACCGCGCTCGAAGCGCTGTGCGAACTGGTGGCCAACCGGTTCGACGAAGAGCGTTAGGGCTGTGCGCGGCAGCGCGGACGCCGGTTCTCCGCCTGACGCCTAAGGCAAAGGCCGCGATTTCCGGTGCTCATCAATGGCCACGAACGTGAACACACCCTCGGTGACCTTGTACGCCTGCTCGCTGTCGCGCGGCCGGCGCCAGGCCTCGACCCCGACCTTGAGAGAGGTCCGACCGGTGTGGACGACCTTGGCGAACAGGCTGACCTCGTCGCCGACGAAGACCGGGCTGATAAAGGTCATGCCGTCGATGGCGATGGTGGCGCACCGACCGGCCGCGCGATGGAAGGCGATCGAGGCCGCCGCCAGGTCCATCTGCGACAGCAACCAGCCGCCGAAGATGTCGCCTTCTGGATTGGTGTCGGAGGGCATGGCGATCGCGCGCAGCACCGGCGCCTCATGTGGCCACTCGGCCGCCGCCCAGGCCTCGGCCAGGGTCTCGGCGCGGCGCGAGGCGGGAACGAGGTCGGTCATGGGTCAGCGTTTTCGAGCGAAATGGCTACCGGTTCGCGCAAAGAGAACGCGACAAACGGAAAAACGCTAGTGGCCGCCGGCGCCTTCGTAGACGCCCGGCGCCAGCTGCTCGTCCTCGTCGCCGACCGCCGTGGTCGCCACGAAGCGGCGGTCGCAATAGGAGCAGTCGACAAAGCCGGCCGCGCCCATTTCCAGCCAGACGCGCGGATGGCCCAGGGCCCCGCCGACACCTTCGCAGGCGATGCGGTGCGAGCGGACCATCACGGTTTCCGGCGCGGGGCCCGCGCCGATAGCCGTCACAGTGACGTCCATGGCGGTCGGAGCGGTGGCGGTGACGGTCTTGGCCTTGCGCGCCATGTTCGAAAACCCTTGAAGTCTGGACGCGGCCTTGGCTTGGCGGCGATGCAGGCATACCTATGCGACCTGTCGCGCCGCCGTCAATTCAAGCCGCACGCCTTCCCTGCCCTATTGTCCCTTTCGGGACCTGCCTGGGCCCTATCGTCCCCTTCGGGACCTGTCTGGACGTTTCATGGACCTGCCCGCCTACGCCATCGAAGCCGAAGGGTTGTTCAAGACCTACGCCGCCACCAAGACCTCGCCGGAAAAGCGCGCTCTCAACGGCATCGACCTTAAGGTCCCGCGCGGCTCGATCTTCGGCCTGCTGGGGCCCAATGGCGCGGGCAAGTCGACCTTCATCAACATCCTGGCCGGGCTGACGCGCAAGACCAGCGGCACGGTGCGGATCTGGGATCGCGACATCGACCAGCGTCCGCGCGACGCCCGCGCCGCCATCGGGGTGGTGCCGCAGGAACTGGCCACCGACGTCTTCTTCACGCCGCGCGAATCGCTGGACGTCCAGGCCGGCATGTACGGCGTGCCCAAGAGCGAACGCCGCACCGACGAACTGCTCAACGCGCTGGGACTGTCCGACAAGGCCAATGCCTATGTCCGCCAGCTGTCGGGCGGCATGAAGCGGCGCCTGATGGTGGCCAAGGCCATGGTGCACCAGCCGCCGGTGCTGATCCTCGACGAGCCGACCGCCGGCGTCGACGTGGAACTGCGCCGCCAGCTCTGGAGCTATGTGAAGGGTCTCAACGCACTGGGCGTTACCATCGTGCTGACCACCCACTACCTCGAAGAAGCCCAGGAGCTGTGCGACCAGATCGCCATCGTCAATCGCGGCGAGGTGGTGGCCTGCGAGCCGACGGCCACGCTTCTCAAGCGCATGGACAGCCGCAATGTGGTGGTCACGCCCGAGGAACCGGTGATCGCAGCTCCGGTGCTCGCCGGTTTCGAGACCAGGATCCGGGCCGGCGGGGCCTTTGCAGTGTCCTATCGCACCGGCCAGTCCAGCGTCGAGCAGGTGCTGGCGGCGGTGCGGGCCAGCGGCATGCGCATCAAGGACATCGCCACCGAAGACCCGGATCTGGAAGACGTCTTCGTCTCCCTGACCTATGGCGACCCGAACGCGGCCGATCCGACCAAGGACTGATCGTCAACGCTTGCGTTCGCGAGGCGCTTGGACACACTCCACGGCGAGAGTCGGGGGTCAGTTGATGAGTTTGCTTGAACGCCAGTTTGGCCTGAAGGCCCAGGGCACCAATCTGCGCACCGAGGCGCTGGCCGGCTTCACCACCTTCCTGACCATGGCCTATATCGTCATCGTCAATCCGGCCATCCTGGGCGAGGCGGGCATGCCCGTCGCCGCCGTGGCCGCCGCCACCTGCCTGGCGGCCGGCATCGGCTGCATCCTGATGGGGCTGATCGCCAACTATCCGATCGCCCTAGCCCCCGGCATGGGGCTCAACGCCTATTTCACCTACACGGTCGTGATCGGCATGGGGGTGCCCTGGCAAACCGCCCTGGGCTGCGTGTTCCTGTCCGGGGTGGCTTTCCTGGTGCTGACCGTGGCCGGCATCCGCCAGCTGATCGTCGGGGCCATACCGCGACCGCTGTTCTCGGCTGTCGCGGCGGGCGTGGGCCTGTTCATCGCCTTCATCGGCCTGAAGGAGGCCGGCATCATTGTCAGCAATCCGGCCACCCTGGTCGGACTGGGTGACCTGACCAAGCCGACCGCGATCCTGGCCCTGGCCGGCCTGGCGATCATCGGGGCCCTGATGGCCTGGCGGGTGAAGGGCGCGATCCTGATCGGCATCCTGCTGGTGGCGGTTCTGGGCTGGTTCATGGGCCTGTCGAAGATCGCGCCGGGCGGCTATTCCCTCGCCGAACTGTCGGCCACCGCCTTCCAGCTCGACATTCCCGCCGCCCTGAACCTGGGCGGCGGCGCCAAGGCCGGCATGGCCATGGCCATGGCCGAGATCATCTTCGTGTTCCTGTTCGTCGATCTGTTCGACAATGTCGGCACCCTGGTGGCCGTGACCAAGAAGGCCGGGCTGGTGGCGCCCGACGGTTCGATCCCGCGCCTCAATCGCATCCTGCTGGCCGATTCGGTGGCGACGATCGCCGGATCCCTCGCCGGCACCAGCACCGTGGTCAGCTACATCGAGAGCGCCTCGGGCGTGCAGGCTGGCGGTCGCACCGGCCTGACGGCGATCATTGTCGGCCTGCTGTTCCTGCTGACCCTGTTCTTCGCCCCCCTGGTCCAGGCCATCCCGGTCGCCGCCACCGCGCCGGCCCTGATCCTGGTAGGGGCCATGATGATCGGCTCGCTGGCCGAGGTGGAGTGGGACGATCCCGGCGTGGCCATCCCGGCCTTCCTGACCCTGATCACCATTCCACTGACCTTTTCGATCGCCAATGGCCTGGCGTTCGGCATCACCAGCTATGCGGCGCTGAAACTGGCCCGGGGCCAGGCGCGGGTCAGCGACTGGCTGCTGTTCGTGCTGGCCGCCCTGTTCATCGCCCGCTTCATTTATATGGGTGGAGAATAGCGGGCGACGCATAACCCCGTTTGCGCCGACCGCGCCTTTCGGCTAAGACGCCGTTCCCGCAAGGCGGACGCACCCGTAGCTCAGCTGGATAGAGCGCTGCCCTCCGAAGGCAGAGGTCACAGGTTCGAATCCTGTCGGGTGCGCCAAATTTTCCATAAATTTCAACCATCTAAATCGGGAACGCGCGCGCTTGGCCGCCTTCAGATGGGGAACAAAAAGGGTCAAATCCGGTAGTTCGGGACTCGATTCCCCGGAATAGTCCCGGCCACTGTTGCCACTTTGTTCGCAGCTTTCGTGGGGACAAGCTTGCTGGCCGAAACCGGCAACCTCAAGCTCACACAGAAGGCCCTAGGACACCGAGACATCAAGTCGACGCTAGTTTACGCCCACGCCCTAGACGAAGGCCTGCGTGCGGCGCTGGAGGCTCGAAATAGCCCGAGGCCGGACCAGATTGCTGACGACTACTCCCCAGCGCGGCAGCCAACCCGATGGGGCCGGCGACGCCGGGGGCCAGCTGCGTAGTTCTCAAAGCCGCCGGAAGCTCAGGCGCGGCCCCGGGAAACATCGCAGGTGCGGAAGGGACCTTGTCAGTAGCGGAATTGGCCGGCCTGCAGGATGGTAACGATTTGGGTGGCTGGCGGCACGGCGGAGGAGGCCGTTGTTAATGTCGGCAAGACGAGTGGCAGGTTTCGAGCTCTAAGCTGTAGAGAAGTGCGCGGCACCCCCTAGGCTGTGGTCGAAATCATTGACCCGAACATGATCTATATCCAGCGTCATCTGAGTTACTTTGATCCCGACACGCAGGTCAGCAAGTCCGTGCCAGAGGCCGAGCTTGCGACGCTTGCGCCGCCCGCAATCATCCTCGGCGAGCCGGGCGCGCTCACCCAAGATCCGATCCAAGATGTCCTCTCTAAGCTCGCCGAACTCGGTTCGCCGCCGTTTTTCCTATCCTGCCGTGCGAACGATTGGCGCGACGTTGCCAAGCAAGCGATCCGAGAAGACTATGGCCGCGAGCCCATCGAGTTGCGACTTGACGCGCTGACGAGCGCCGAGGCGATGACCTTCCTTGCCGCGCGCCACGGCGATAGGTCGGCACGCACGTTTGTCACTCGAATGGATGACTTGGCTATCGCCGAGTTCTACGGCAATCCCTTGACGCTGCAGCTGATTGATCGGCTGGCGGCCAGACCGGAAGGCCTGCCACTCAATCGCGCCGATCTCTATCTGCGCGCGTCAGACGATCTGCGCCAAGAACAGAACCCGGAACGTCCGTACTCGACCTTGACGGCCCTATCTAAGACCCAAGCTTTGGATGCGGCGGGCGCGGCAGCTGCGGCGCTCATCCTCACCGGCTCTGAGGCGATCAACGTCGGCGCGCAGGGCGCCGCGACGCCTGGCGATATTCAGTTCAGCGTGATCGCGGCGCTTCCAGGTGGCGACGGTGCGCGGATCATTCTCTCTAGAGCGTTATTCGGCGAAGTGGATACCGGTTCGCCGCCGAAATAACGCGTCAAAACAATGATCTAGAGCAAACGACATGATTCAATCATGGCGACCTTTGCTCTAGCATGCTGTTCGAACGCCGTGATGGTCTTGGCGACCGTGTTGCCCTCTTTCACAGGGCTATGGCCGAGTTCCTGGCCGCGCGCTGGCTCGCCGCGCGCGCCGACGGCGCGTCGGAACGGCGTTTGCTCGCACTCCTAGCCTTCCAAGGTGGCGTCCCAGCTTCGCTGCGTGGCGTGCACGCTTGGTTCGCATATTTCAGCCCCAAATTTCGCGCTAGATATCAACCTCAGACGAGGCCAACCCTTCGCTAAATCCGCAGCCCGACTGTCCCAAAACTGCTGACGACGTACACTCGACGCGCTTCGCGAAAGTGGCTCACTGGTTGCGCCACCTTCATGTCGACCTCGAGGGCTCACGGCGGCGCGTCAACGGAACCTTGCTACGCGGGCTGCCAGTTCCGCTTGTCGGTTGAGATCCATCTTCTGATAGATCGACCTGAGCTGCGTCCGGATTGTCGTTGGGGAGACCTGGCGCGATTGGGCGATAGTGTCCGGGCTTTCGCCATCCCCCAATCGCGCGGCGATGCGCGCCTCGCTCGCCGTCAGCGCGTAGGCTTCCTGCAGGAGCTTCTCAATCTCGCCCTGCCGACGGCCCGGCCCGCGCGCCACGATGAGCACGCGCGGTTCAAATCCGAATGTGTAATCAGCCTTGGGCAGGGCGATCACGTCCACGACCTCGACGAGGCGGGTATCCTCGTTCCGCAGGACGATTGTCGTCGTGCGCTCCTGCCCCGGCGCCAGATCCCCGGATTGAACGCGTGCGATCGCCGCCTCCAGCCTTCGTCCTGCCTGGCATTCATCCGCCGAAAGGCGCCCATGCCGCAGGCGGACGGCACCACCCTGCAAAAGGATCTCAGCCTGCGAGGTCATGGCCCGCACGAGACCCAGGCCATCACAGACAAAGGCTGGGCGGCCAAGCTCCTCCAGAGCGCCGGTCAGCAGCGCCGCGCTTCGCCCCTCCAGCGCCATTTGAAACTTCACTGCAGATCGCGCCAGGGGCGCCAAGGCTTCGAAGGCGCGGCGATCGTCGGCGTCTGGCAGTCCCTGCGCCTTGGTCCGCAACACTGTTAGGCTGATCAGCCCGGATTGATCACGCATCAGGTTTGTCTGGCTGCCATGCGGGATGTCGTAGCGCCGGCAGAAATCCACGTATGAGCCGCCAAGACCGGGCTCCGACTCCACGTCGCAATCAGCATCGTGCCACGCCTCCAGAACGGGCAGTCGAAGCCCCATACGCGCCCGAGGGCTCTTCGCCGGCTCGGCACCGCCCGTCTCGACGAACTGGTCCAGGGCCGTGGCATCCATGCGCGGCAGCCAGTTAAAACGGATCGCCGGTTCGGCGTTGACCCCGATCATCTGACCATGAGCGCCGCCGCACGCATCGGCGAACCGGTTGAGGGCCGGCGCCCAGTCGCCGTTCAGGGCGGCCGCCCCGAAGAGGTCGCTGACCTCAAGCCACTGATCGTCACTTCCAAGCACGAACCAAATCCCAGACACCACTGAAGCGTGATGTCAGCTACGCCGCCGCTGTGGGGCCGGCATCGCCGTTTGTAGGGGGCCGTGCGACCCTAGCGCCGCGCCCGCACTCTAGACGTCCAGCCTTACGCGCGCCAATCTACCCGCCGGCCCATGGCCAAGTCGTTTTGAGTAGGAGCGTATCAGTGGCGTTAGTTTCGGGTGCCTCGCGTGGCTGAAGCCGACCTTGTCGACGAGCCCCACTTTCCGGCCTTTCTGCGGATTGTTCTGGAAGACGCCGAGACTATCCTGGCAACGGTGAAATCGGCGCCCGATACGCTTGCGGGCCTCATCGAGACCGACGCTCCACAAACCGGCTTCCTCCCCTTGTTCGACCCGCAGACAATCGCGGTGGCCGTGCTTGACGTCCACGGCGGAGTCCGGGTCGCCTCGCGGCTCTTCGCCGAGGAGCGGGGCGAGCGCTATGTTGACCCCGCGCTGGCCGAGCGCGCCTTGCGCCTGGGCAAACCGGTCGCGGTCCCGGTCGCGATCGACACCGACCAGGGCCTTCAGTCTGTGATCTTCGTCTACGCGTCAGCCGCGATGGCCGCGCTATGGCGGCTGCCACCGGAACTCGCCGCCGAGACCCATCTGGGCGGGGTCGTGGTGCTGACGACGCTTGCAGCGCGCGCGGGCCCGATCGAACGGGCGTGCGCCGCTTTCAACTTGACCGCTTCGCAAACGCGCGTGGCTCAAGCCGTCATCCGCGCCGGCTCGATAAAGGCCGCCGCCGCCGCGCTCCGCATTTCGCACGTGACGGCCAGGGAGACACTCTCGGAGGTCTATCGCCGCACCGGCGCGCGCCGCTTGCCGGAGCTTGTCGGACTGTTGTCCGGTCTCGCCTTTGGTTCGCTACCGTCGAAATCCGACCACGCGCCCCTGCTGATCGACGTCTGGGGCCTGACGCCAAAGCAGGCCTCCATCGCGCTACTGGTCGCCAGCGGTGCCGCGCGCGAGGAGGCGGCCCGTACGCTGGGCCTATCGCTCGCGGTGGTGCGCAAGGAGCTGGAACAGGTCTTCGCGACCCTGCGCGTGGATTCCGCCAGCGAGCTGGCTCGAACGGTGTCGACCCTCAGCGCGCTGGGCGCGCTGCTTGCCGCGACGGGTGGTCGGCTGGGCTTTACCGACCCCCGCGCCGAGCCGCTGCGGCTCTTGCCCAGAGTGGACGGCACGCGAATTGCCTGGAGCGACTATGGGCCCATCGGCGGCAAGCCAGTCCTGATCGTGCACTCGAGCATGACGACCCGACTGGCACCGTCGGGGCTGGTCGCGGCGCTGCAGGCGGCGGGATTTCGGGTTCTGTCGATCGACCGTCCCGGATTTGGCATGAGCGACGCCCTTCCAGGGTTGCGTGCGGGCAAGCATGATCCCTTCGACGCAGCCGTCGGCGACTTGATCACGCTGCTGGATTCCCTTCAGCTTTCGACCATCGACATCGTCGCGCGCGGGGGCGCCCAGGCGGTGCTCGCGCTTGGCCGGCGCGCGCCCGAGCGCATTGACCGGGTCGTGCTGGTCAACCCCGACCCGCCTTCGCAGGCGAACGGCCGCCGCCACGGACCCCTCGGGGCCTTCCAGGAAGCCTATCGCAGCCAACCGGAACTTATCGCGACCTTCGCGCGCCTCCTGGCGGGCAGCATGACGCGAGAACGTCTTCATCGCATGTTGCGACAGTCTATGCGCGGCAGCCCGCCCGACGAGCGCGCGGTCGCCGACTTGCGTATCGCCGACGAATACTGGCGATCAGTGCGCATGTTCGCCACCGGCCGGATCGAGGGGTACGTCAACGAGCAGGTGGCTATGGCGCGCGGCGGCGTGTCCGAACCGATGCCGGGCCTGACCCAGTGGTCGGTGCTGATCGGCGGGCATGACACCATGCACGATCCCAGACAGGTCGAGCGTTATTGGCGCGATGTGCTCCCCGACAGTCACTTCGCGGCCATCCCGGACGCCGGACGCTTCCTGGCGATGACCCATCCCGGCCTCGTGGTCGAGGCGCTCCTGGCTGCAACACCGGCTAAAGGTGGGCCGCCGGCTAGAGCGTTTTCCGATAAGTGTGAAACGGTTATCGGATCGAAAAACGCTCTAAACTTATGATTTAGAGCCCTTTTCGTCCGACCCTGATGAAGCCATCAGGTCGGAAAGGGCTCTAGTCGCCACGGCCAGCCTTTCGCCTCGACAATTCTCCGCAGCACGTACTCCAAATGAGGGATGCGGCGCGTTCGCGGGCCTGACCTATTGCCTGCAAAATGGCGGGAATAGGCACATGACCACCGGCACCAGCGGCGTCGACACCTTCCAGGGCGACAACAGCGACGACACCTATCTGGGCGTCGCGGGAGACGACAACCTGCGCGGCGGCGGCGGCAATGACCTGCTGGACGGCGGCGACGGCTACGACTTCCTGCGTGGCGAGGCCGGGAACGACACGCTGGACGGCGGGGCCGACGACGACTTCCTGAGCGGCGGTGCGGGCGACGACGTCATCAACGGCGGCTTGGGCATTGACCGTGCCGCGTTCGGGGATGCGCCCGGCGGCGTGACGGTGAACCTGAACCTGCAGGGGTCCGCCCAGAACACGGGTCTGGGCCTCGACACGCTGACCGGTATCGAACACGTATCTGCTACGCCCTTCGCAGACGTGCTGACCGGCGACAATGGCGACAACTGGCTTTGGGCGGCGGGCGGCGCCGACACGGTATCGGCCGGGGCAGGCAATGACCTGGTGTCGGTCGGAAACGGCGCGGCCTCGCTGGACGGCGGCGCCGGCGTCGATACGCTGGAGTTCTACAGCAACACCCTGACCTCGCCAGTGACGGTGTCACTGGCGCTGCAGGGCGCGGCCCAAAACACCGGTCAGGGCATGATGACAGTGACCGGGTTTGAAAACCTGGTCGGCACGCTCGACGGCAACGATACACTGACCGGCGACTCGGGCGCCAATCTCCTGGGCGGTTGGGGCGGCGCTGACGTTCTGAACGGCGGCGACGGCAATGATATCCTGTTGGGCGACGGCACCGTGTTTCTCGACGGCGGCCCAACGGGTACGGCGGGTTCTGGCGCGATCACTACCTATGATGAAGGTCTGGCGGCAGCGGGCGCCGACACCCTCAACGGCGGGGCCGGCGACGATGTGCTCAAGGGCGGCGGCAATGACGACGATCTGCGAGGCGGCACTGGCGCTGACGTACTGAATGGCGACGCCGGCTACGACTTCCTGCGAGGCGAGGCCGGCAATGACACGCTGGACGGCGGCGCTGACGACGATTTCCTGAACGGCGGCGCGGGCGACGACGTCATGAATGGCGGCGCGGGCATTGACCGCGCCGCGTTTGGCGACGCGCCGGGCGGCGTGACGGTTGACCTTACGCTTCAAGGTTCGGTCCAGAATACCGGCTTTGGCTCGGACACACTGTCGGGTATCGAGCATGTGACAGCCACGCCCTTCGCGGATGTGCTGACCGGCGACAACGGCGACAACTGGCTTTGGGCGGCGGGCGGGGCCGACACGGTATCGGCCGGGGCAGGCAATGACCTGGTGTCGGTCGGAAACGGCGCGGCGTCGCTGAACGGGGGGGCTGGAACCGACACCCTGCAGTTCTACAGCAACACCCTGACCTCGCCGGTAACGGTGTCGCTGGCGCTGCAGGGCGCGGCCCAGAACACCGCTCAGGGCATGATGACCGTTACCGGGTTTGAAAACCTGGTCGGGACACTCAACGGCAACGATATCCTGACCGGCGATGCCGGCGCCAATGTGCTGGCCGGCTGGGGCGGGGCCGACGTCCTTAATGGCGGCGATGGTAACGACACCTTGCTGGGCGACGGGACGGTGTTCATCGATGGCGGACCATCGGGGACGGCGGGGTCGGGGGCAATCACAACCTATGACGAAGGTCTGGAGACGGCCGGCGCCGACACTCTGGATGGCGGGGCCGGCGACGATGTGCTCAAGGGCGGCGGCGCGAACGATTTCTTGATCGGCGGCGCTGGAGCCGACACGCTGAACGGCGGCGACGGCACGGATACCGCCAGCTATGCCACTGCGGCCTCGGGCGTGATCGTCAATCTCTTCTACAGCACGGTCAGCGGCGGCGCCGGCACCGACAGCATCTCCAACATCGAGAACATCATCGGTTCGGGCTTCGCCGACGAGGTGATCGGCAACGGCGCCGCCAACACGATCAAGGGCGGCGATGGTGACGATGCCATCTTAGCAGAGTCCGGCGCGGACCGTGTCGAGGGCGAGGCGGGAAATGACTACCTGCGGGGCCAGTTCGGCAACGACACCCTGCTGGGTGGCGCCGGCAACGATTTCCTCTCCGGCGGCGACAACGACGACACGCTTGATGGCGGAACGGGGATCGACCGGGCGGCCTACTCCCCGGGCGCGACCGCAGGGGTCACGGTCACCCTCGCCGTCCAGGGTTCGGCCCAGAATACTGTCGGCCAGGGCCTGGACACCCTGATCGGTATCGAGAACCTCTCCGGCACCCGCTATAGCGACAATCTCACCGGCGATAGCGGCTCCAACTGGCTATGGGGCGGATCTGACGGCTCGGGCGTCACTGGCAACGACACGATCTCCGGTGGCGGGGGCGACGACCTCGTCCAGCTGGGCACTGGCGATCACAGCGTCACAGGCGGCTCGGGCGTCGACGCCCTGTCGTTCCACGGCAACCTGACAGACATCACTGCGGGGGTGACGGTGTCGCTAGCCGTCGCTACGGCGCAGAACACCGGACAGGGCACCACCACCCTGAGCGGGTTCGAGAACCTGTCGGGCTCGACATTCGACGACACGCTGACCGGCGACGGAACGGCCAATGTGCTGGCGGGGTATGCCGGGGCCGACAGCATTTCGGGCGGTGGCGGCAACGATACCCTGCTGGGGGATGGGGTGATCCATGTGGAGACGACCGCCGCCGGCCTGTCGGGCGCGGTGACCACCTTTGAAGACGAGGGCTCGGGCGCCGACACCCTGGACGGTGGAGCCGGCGACGATCTGATCAAGGGCGGAGCCGGAAATGACCGCCTGCTCAGCGGAACGGGCAACGACACGCTGAACGGGGGCGCGGGCGTGGACCGCCTGATCGCTCAGGCGGGAGTCGGTGAAATCACGCGCGTGTCGCTGGGAACTGGCGCGGACGTCCTTGAGCTGGCAACCAGCCTTGGTGGCCGGGTGATCGTTACCGACTTCCAGAGCGGCGCAGGCGGCGACACGCTGGACATGGGCTCCTTCCTGACGGCGCGTCTGTCGGGATGGAATGGAACCGACAATCCCTTCCAGACGGGCTTCCTGCAGCTGCTGCAGGATGGCGCCTCGACCCTGGTGCAGATCGACGCCAACGGCGGCGGCGACAGCTTCACCACCCTGCTGACGCTTGAGAATACCAGCAGCCTTGATCTCAACGCAGGCAATCTCGGCTTTGCACCCTTGCCGCTTCTGCGTGGCGGTGCCAGCGGCGACAGCTTTGTCTGGGTCGAAGGCAGTCCAGCGACAACGGTCGACGGCGGTGGCGGCGTCGATACGGTCACGATCACGACCCCCGTTGTCGTCGTGGGCCCGGCGGCGGTGACGCCCAGCCCGGATGGCACCAAGCTGCTGTTCGATCTGGACGGTGATGGCGACACCGACCTGACGATCTCGAACGTCGAGGACATCGTCCTCAACGGCGAACGGGTCGTCATCAGCGGCGACCTCTCTGGCACGGGCCTGGCGCCCAACACCATCACCTATGTCGGCACCGCGCTGGACAACCTGTTCGACGCCAGCGGGATGACTTCGGTCGAATCCATTCGGGCCCAGGGGCTGGACGGACATGATACGCTGATCGGCGCGGCCGACGATGACACGCTCGACGGCGGCGATGGAAACGACAGCCTAGTCGGCGGGGGCGGACCTGATCTGCTGGAGGGCGGAGGGGGCAACGACACGCTCACCGGCGGCGCTGGCAATGATACGGCGCTATTCTCGGGCGATCATACCGACTATGCTTTCACCGTCGTGGGCGCGAACCTCCAGGTCTCTGGACCCGACGGAACTGACATCCTTTCCGGCATAGAACGTCTCCAGTTCGACGACGGGGCGTGGGGGATGAACACCGCGCCGACAGGCTCGAACGGTTCGCGGTCGCTCACCGAGGATTCCACCCTTGTTCTCAGGGGCAGCCATTTCGGGTTTGCCGATGCAGACCTCGATCAGCTGGACGCCGTGAGGATTACAACCCTTCCCACCGGCGGCGTGCTGAGCAACAACGGCGTGCCGGTGACTGCGGGGGCGTTTGTCAGCGCGGCGGACTTGGCGGCGGGCAGGATTGTCTACACACCTTCGGCCCTGGGCGCGTTTACGCTCACCTTCCAGGTGCAGGACGATGGCCTTGTCGGATGGGGTGAAAATCTCGACGCCACGGCCAATACTTTGACCCTGAACGTCGAGGCCGAGCCTGAAGCGCCGCCGCCGGCTCCACCCACGCCGACTGTTCCCACAGGCACGGAAGGCGCGGATAATATTTCTCTCAGCGGCGGCGACGATCGCTTTCAGGCCGGGGGCGGCGATGATTCCGTATCCGGCGGCTCGGGGTCGGATCAGATTCAGGGGAACGCGGGCGCCGATACGCTGTTCGGCGGCATCGGCAACGACTTCCTCTATGGCGGCCGCGACAATGACCGGCTGAGTGGCGATGACGGCGCCGACTGGCTATCGGGCGACCTGGGCGACGACACTCTTCTGGGCGGCGCGGGCAACGATGTCGCGCTGGGCGGCGACGGCAATGATCGCGTCGAGGGCGGCGAAGGCGACGGCTATCTGCGGGGCGGGGAAGGCGCGGATGTCGTCACCGGGGGATCTGGCTTTGACGATGCTCACGGCAATGCCGGCAACGATACGGTTTCGGGTGGGGCCGGCGACGATTGGGTAGTCGGCGGCAAGGACCAAGACGTGCTGTCCGGCGACGACGGCAATGACATCGTCTACGGAAATCTGGGTCGGGACACCTGCAACGGCGGCGCCGGGTCGGACACGATCCGCGGCGGTCAGGACGACGACCTGATCAGCGGCGGCGATGGTGATGACTGGATCTCCGGCGATCTTGGCGACGACATCATCAGTGGCGGGCTGGGCGCGGATATCTTCCGCGTCTTCGGCGGGTCCAATATCGATCGCGTGACCGACTTCAGCATCTTGGAAGGCGACAGGGTGCAGTTCGATCTGGGCGCGGTTTTCACCAGCGCGCAGGTTGGAGCCGACACGATCATCACGGTCGACGGACAGGCCCAGTTGATCCTCGTCGGGGTGCAGATGAGCGCCCTTCCATCGGACTGGGCCTTCTTCGTCTGATGCGCCGGCAGTTTCCCGCTCGCGATAAGGCAACAATTGCAGCCGTGACGCCCCGCTTTGGCGACCGGAAGCATGGCTTTCTACGCGATCGATCACTCACCCTTGTTCGAAGTACACCTGCCTAGGGCCCTTTCCGACCTGAGCTTCATGAAGGTCGGACGAAAAGGGCCCTAAATCAAAAGTTTAGAGCGTTTCTCGATCCGATAACCGTCTCACACCTATCGGAAAACGCCCTAGACGTCGACCTCGGCGTCGAGGGCGTTTTCCTGGATGAATTCACGGCGCGGCTCGACCAGGTCGCCCATCAGACGGCTGAACATGTCGTCGGCGTCGTCGGCATGATTGACCTTGACCTGCAGCAGGGTGCGAGCCTCGACGTCGAGGGTGGTCTCCCACAGCTGGTCGGGGTTCATCTCGCCCAGACCCTTGTAGCGCTGGATCGACAGGCCCTTGCGGCCGGCCTCCATCACCGCGCCCACCAGATCCATCGGTCCACGGACGGTGGTCGACTTGTCCTTGCGGCGGAACACGGCGCGGCCCGAGAAGATCTCGGCCAGGGCCCCGGCCCGCTCGGCCAGACGGCGGGCGTCGGCGGCGTGCAGCAGGCCATCGTCGAGCACCACGCTCTCGGTCACGCCGCGTCGCACGCGCTTGAAGATGTAGGCCGTGTCGCCGCGCTCGCCGGTCCACAGGCCATCGCCCTCCTCGGCATAGAGGTCGAGGCGCGCGGCGGCGGCGGCGATGTTCGGGCTTTCGCTGAGCAGGCCGGCCAGGGCCGTCTGCTCCACGGCGAAGGCCGGGGCGCGGGCGGCCAGACGATCGATATTGCCCTTGGCCTGACGGCACAGCTGGATCAGGGCCAGCAGGTCCTTGCCGGTGCGACGCTCGCCTGAGGGCAGGTCGAGCTCAGCCCCGTCCACGCCCTCGTCGATCAGGAAGGCGTCCATCTCGCTGTCGTCCTTCAGATAGCGCGACGACTTGCCCTTGCTGGCCTTATAGAGCGGCGGCTGGGCGATATAGATGTAACCGCGATCGATCAGTTCGCGCATCTGCCGATAGAAGAAGGTCAGCAGCAGGGTGCGGATATGGGCGCCGTCGACGTCGGCGTCGGTCATCAGCACGATCTTGTGGTAGCGCACCTTGTCGGCGTTGAAGTCGTCGCGGCCGATGCCGGCCCCCAGGGCGGTGATCAGGGTGCCGATCTGGTCGGACGACAGCATCTTGTCGAAGCGCGCGCGCTCGACATTGAGGATCTTGCCGCGCAGGGGCAGAACGGCCTGGTTGTCGCGGTTGCGGGCCTGCTTGGCGGAACCGCCGGCCGAGTCCCCCTCGACGATGAAGATTTCGGACTTGGCCGGATCGCGCTCGGCGCAGTCGGCCAGCTTGCCGGGCAGTGACGTAATGTCGAGCGCGCTCTTGCGGCGGGTCAGTTCGCGGGCCTTGCGGGCGGCTTCGCGAGCGGCGGCGGCTTCGGCGATCTTGGAGACGATGGCCCGGGCCTCGTGCGGATGCTCCTCGAACCAACTGGCCAGGCCTTCCTGCACCAGGTTCTCGACGGCCGGGCGCACCTCGGATGAGACCAGCTTGTCCTTGGTCTGCGAGCTGAACTTGGGGTCGGGCACCTTGACCGACAGCACGCAGGTCAGGCCTTCGCGGGCGTCCTCGCCCCCGACACTGACCTTTTCCTTCTTCGTGATGCCCGAGCTCTCGGCGTAGTTGGTGATGATCCGGGTCAGGGCACCGCGGAAGGCCGACAGGTGCGTACCGCCATCCCGCTGCGGGATGTTGTTGGTGAAGCACAGCATGTGCTCGTGATAGCTGTCGTTCCACCACAGGGCGAGATCGATCTCGACCTTGTCCTTGCGGCCGCGAATGACGATCGGCGTCTTCAGCAGCGGGGTCTTGGCCTTGTCGAGGTGGCGCACGAAGGCCTCGATGCCGCCCTCATAGTGCAGCTTTTCTTCCCAGGGCTCTGCGTCGCGCAGGTCGCGGAAATAGATCGTTACGCCCGAATTGAGGAAGGCCAGCTCGCGCAGGCGGTGCTCCAGCGTCTTGCGGTCAAATTCGATGAACGCGAAGGTCTCAAGCGACGGGAAGAAGGTCACCTCGGTGCCGGTCAGATACTCGCCGGCCTTGGGCGTGCCCTCGTCGCGGATCGGCGAGTCGCCGGTCACCGTCAGGGACGACACGGCGTCGCCGCGCTCAAAGCGCATCTGGTGGGCCTTGCCGTTGCGGTGAACCTTCAGCTCCAGCCAGTCGCTGAGCGCATTGACCACCGAAACGCCGACGCCGTGCAGGCCGCCGGAAACCTTGTAGCTGTTCTGGTCGAACTTACCGCCGGCATGCAGCTGGGTCATGATGACCTCGGCCGCCGAAACGCCTTCGCCCTCGTGGATGTCGACCGGGATGCCGCGTCCGTCGTCGGTGACCGTCACCGAGCCGTTGGCATTGAGGATCACCTCGACCTTGGTGGCGTGACCGGCCAGGGCCTCGTCGATGGCGTTGTCGACCACCTCATAGACCATGTGGTGCAGGCCAGAGCCGTCATCGGTATCGCCGATATACATGCCGGGGCGCTTGCGCACCGCATCCAGGCCCTTGAGCACCTTGATCGAGTCGGCGTCATAGTCGCCGCTCATCACTTCAGGGGCCGCCATCTGCGAGCCGTCGGCAGTGGTCAGGCGATCGCCGCTGTTGTCTTCGCCAGTGCCTTTGGGCGGGCCTTCGGTCTCTTGCGTCATACGTCTTCCAAAGCGGTCAGGCCGGCGTCGCACACGCGAACGCCAAGAGCCCGACCTTTGAGGTGGTCGAACAGCGACTCGTCCGTGCCGGTCAGGAAGGCCTGGAGCTTGAGCGCCGTGATTTCGTCGGCCAAGGCGGCTCGCCGGGTAAGGTCGAGATGCGCGGCGACTTCGTCGAGCAATACTATAGGATTCGGCGCGGATTCCGCACGCGAAAGTCGCGCCGCCTGGGCC